>NZ_JACJTV010000051.1 GCF_014698845.1 Coleofasciculus sp. FACHB-1120
TTTACCGGTTTTGACGACATGAGTTGACTGACAAACGGGGCAAGTTGGTTGGGAATCAGACATAGAGCTTCTGATGGAACAGTATCTCTCCTATCCTTACATCTTTAGGACTACCCAACGCAACATAGCGCCTTCAACGCAGACCCTAGCGTTAAGTGCGCTGCTGTTTCTTTATCGACAAGTGTTACACATTGACTTACCTTTCATTGATGATATTTGAACGTGCCAACAAACCAGAGTGGCTACCTGTAGCTTTTAGTCGCTCTTGATGGTGTTGAACACCTGATCGTGAGCCTGCTCTATGGTAGCCAACATTCCGCAGGTTGACGCTCGGTTTTTCTTGTGAATCGCACAGTCTAGTTTCTGGAATCTTTGCACAGAGGGAGTTTCAGTATCAGGGGGATGACGGGTGCGATGGTCAAAGGCAGACCCTTGGGGCCATCGCGCCCGCCCTTTATAGAGCGATCGCAGAAGCCCTCCGGCGACCGCACGCTCTAGCGCATCGGCTCCTGCTCGATCACCACGCCCTGCCCATGAAGTTCATTAGTTCTATGTGTTTTATGATGAAAAGATGCAAAAGCTTACGATCACCCGACCCGACGACTGGCATCTACATCTACGCGACGGTGCGGCTCTGAAAGCGGTTCTGCCCCACACGGTTCGTCAGTTTGCCCGCGCTATCATCATGCCGAACTTGAAGCCCCCAGTCCGCTCGGTAGCTGATGCGGCGGCTTATCGCGATCGCATCCTTGCAGCAATTCCGGCTGGCAAACAGTTTGAGCCACTGATGACGCTCTACCTCACCGACAACACCAGCCCCGAAGAAATTATCCGGGCTAAAGAATCCCAGTTTGTCAAAGCGGTCAAGTACTACCCAGCCGGTGCAACGACCAATTCAGACTTTGGTGTGACGGACATTCGTCAGTGCGATCGCGTCTTTGAAGCGATGCAGCAGGTAGACATGCCTTTACTACTGCACGGGGAAGTGACCGATCAAAGTGTCGATATGTTTGATCGTGAGAAGGTATTTATCGAGCGACAGTTGATCCCCCTCAAGCAGCGATTTCCTAACCTGCGCGTGGTGCTTGAACACGTTACCACCTCAGATGCTGTGCAGTATGTCCTGTCTGCAAACAACATCGCTGCAACGATCACCCCACAACATTTGTTATTTAACCGCAATATCCTATTTCAAGGTGGCATTCGCCCCCATTTTTATTGCCTGCCAATTTTGAAACGTGAGGAGCATCGCCTGGCCCTTCTGCAAGCGGCAACCTCTGGCAATCCTAAGTTTTTTCTTGGCACCGATAGCGCCCCCCATCCCCGCAATGGCAAAGAAAGTTCCTGTGGCTGTGCGGGTTGCTACTCGGCTCTGCATGCGATGGAGTTATACACAGAAGCTTTTGAGAGCGTTGATGCACTCGATAAACTTGAAGCTTTCGCCAGCTTCTATGGGCCAGATTTTTATCAACTCCCGCGCAATACTGAACAGATTACTTTGGGCAGAACGACCTGGCGCGTTCCCGATGAAGTGCCATTTACTGAATTCGGACTTGTGCCCTTACGGGCAGGTCAGGAGATGACGTGGCAAATGCTTGACGCTAGCATGGCTGAAGCTAATTGATTTGGATGATCGTGTAATAGACACGCTATTCCTTAGTGATTGATGGTCGAAGAATCGGCAAGGACTCTTTACGACGCAAAAAAGATCTGTTTTGGAGAGGGCTAACGGCAAAGCTAGCCGGACAGAAACAATCTCTCCAACTTAACCGAATAGCTTATGCTCCGTTCCGGTTTAGCGTAGTGTTAGCTGGCGGTTGATGGGGTGACAAGCAGACTAGACAGAAGAATGGAACAGAGCCATAACCCGCAAACCTCTCTGGAAATAGGAGAGCTTATGAGGTGAAACTGGTCGAAAGCACTCAGCCAAATTGGAAAAAAACTCTAGCCCAGCGACCCAAAAAGTGCCATACAAACCGACCCAAAAACAACTGTGTCGTTGCTGTGTGCGTGCCAATTCAGTTAAACGAGCAATGTAGTGTTGCACACCAGCATTTTTGAGAGTTCTGCCCAAAAAAGTAGCACAAGTATAAGCCAGAGCAATTAATAAAACGCTAGTCCTGCATAGCGGGAATTAAACAGATATTAAGCCCAAATAAAGCCTAAAGAAGCCTTGTAAGCGACAAATAGTCACGATTATGATTCAACCACTCCACAAAGCGGAAAGACATCGCTGTGCGAAACGCTTCTAATGCCTCAACAAAGGTGTTTAAAGGTTTATTCGCCCACCTTCGTCTTAGTCCTCCGGTTAAGGTGCGCTACAAAATAAACGTATAAGCACAAAATACAAGAATGAAATGCCAAAGTTCGCTTCTAGAATCTCTGACTTGATATTCCTTAAGCCCCAGCCATCATGAGAGCTTCACGATAAAAAACCTCCACCCAATTCCTTGGAGTATAGGTGGTTAGTATCCACTCAGCTATGGCAATGCCAGAGCCAACATTGGTAATAAAATAGTCAACATCACTGGCTTGGTTGAAGGAGCAGGCATTCATGACGATAGCAATTGTTCTGGTTCCTTCAAGCTGTGAGAGTTTAACTTCAACAGTGGCTACCCAAACGATTTTCGGTTTATCCTTATTGAGTTGATTGAGTTGAACAGGGGCAAAAGCTTCAACAGGCAATGATGCAGCTAACTTTTCTAACCGAATCTCTTCTTGTTTATCGGACTGTATTTGAGTTATCACCTTGCGGTTTTTGGCTAATCCCCCTAGATACTTTAGTCTGGTTTTTTCTAGTTCCAGCAGAAATGTTGTGTTATTTCCATAGCCCGCATCAATTAGCACAATACCCGGTTAATATCCTCTCGTAAGGCTGCGGTCTATTAGCATTAAAGCTAGCTCCGGTTTTTTCTGGAACTCAAGGTCTTTTTTCCCAGAGCTAAAGAACTGGCGTGTTGATATAACTCTATATCCAACGGTAGGCTTTTTTTCCGTCATAAAGATGTGTTGTTACCACCACAATTCCGTTCTCGGTTTTCCCGATTTCTCCAATGTACTACCGTCCTATCCCCACCGTAAAATTCCCACTTTTTCGATGCCCTGAATCGTCAACGATTAATATGAATCTTCTACTTGTCCGAGGAAAGGCTACACTGATTCATCACGTGTAAACGGCGCTCATTTACCTGTTGAGCATCCCAAAGCGCTTCTGTTAAAAAATGGTGTAATCAGTGGTATGTTACTCCCACGGCGTTATCCGCCATTTGAGATAGGTTTTTTTCGGTCACTTTCCCCTAATAAACCTCCGACATAATTCCTAAACTCCCGTTTTTGCGCTTGATGTGTCCAGATATCATCAAAGCGTTTACACCATCTCTCGAAGCAAGGAGGCATTGCAGCGGGAGTTGTCTCTTTCATGACTCAAGCCTTAACGTAAAATGCTTTCCCTATTTGAATTATAGCTTTATGGGGCTTTTTCTTCGTTTAAGTCCCGTTAACTCGTTAGTATGATTTTTTTATGCAGAGAAGGCTAGGGAAAAGACTTGTTAATCAGAAAAACTTGTAGTTCCTCTGCGTAACTCTGCCCTTTCCTCTGGTGCCCTTTGCGCTAAAAAATCACTACTCTATTTGAAAAATTCGTAAGCCCCAATGTCATGCTTTAGCCCTAGGGGTCGGCTCGATCCTGCATAATCATTTGTGACTTGAGTAAGCGTAGTACCCGTTTCAATTGCTAGTGAACCAAGCTTCAGCTTGTAGTCAGTTGCTACCGTAGTTCCCGGATTTACCAGCAACGGGTTGGAAGTGATATCGCCGGTACCCACAGCAATACCCGCACTGCCACCATACCAACCGTTATTCCGAAATGCCAATCCAGTTTTGGCTGGAATTTCCGTCATTGCGACACTGCCAGTTTGGTAGAAAATGTTGTTGGCAATCAGATTGTTTGTATGTCCTGGATCGCTATGGATCAGGAGGATGGCTCGCGTCGCTTTGTAAAAGGTATTGTTGGCGATAACAAAGTTCTTCAAGCCTCCGCCTCTGCCGTAAGTTGAAAAATAGGCAAAACCTGTATTTCCTCCAGTGACAATGTTGTTGCGGATTTTAATATTATTCACTGGGTTGGAAAAATCGTAGTATTCATTGGCTGCCTGAATTCCACTAGCTGGTTTACCATCTCGGTAGAAGTTTGTGTTATTGGTCGTGTAAATGTGGTTTCGTTCTACCGTAATGTCAGTGGCGTTGTCTAGGTACAGATTCACGCTGTAGTTGTCATGCACCTTATTCTTAGAAGCTACACCGCCCTTAGTCAGAATAAAGTCGATCCCCTCGCCGTAGTTCTGATATACGTGGTTGTTGCTGATGGTAATATTGCTGGCTCTGCCACTGGCGATCCCTTGATCCCAACCCCCGCTAAGAGTACGGCTTTTGTTCGCAAGGCAATTCAAGTAAACGGTATTGCCGTCGATTCGGATGTTTGATGCTGTGGTCATATCTTTGTCGTAACCGACAAAGATACCGTTTCTGTAGGAGTTGTAAATGGTGTTGTTGAGGATCTGGAGGTTGTTGCCACCCCAGGACACAATGCCTGTAAATTTGGAGTTTTTTACTTCAAACCCCTTGAAGATGTTGTATGCGCCAGCTAGATTCACGATGTTGGTGTTGCTTGGCGTTTTACTTCCATCTAAAATTGCTTTCTCGCCTGGATAGGATTGATAGCGAATCGGATTACTGGAGGTGCCGATGCTGCCGATGTATTGTTCTTTGGTAAAGCTGTAGGTACCTCCTCGAACGTATACTGTGTCGCCAGGCTTTGCCTTATAAGCTGCGTAGGTGATGGTGGCAAATGGACTGCTCTGGGTTCCAGAATTGCTATCGCTGCCATTCGTCGCAACGTAGTAGGTGGTAATCGCAAGTCCTGGTTTTGCTCCCAGTCCGAGGCTAATTATCGGGGCACCAAAAATCAACAGCAGGCTCAATCCAGAAGAGTGTACTTTAGACATTTTTTACTTCGTTGGTAAACAACAAGGAAGCTAGACATAAGGCTGCTGTGCAGTTTTAGGAAGCTTCATCAAAACTTCATAAAACTGGTCTGCTAAATCCTAACCGTCATGGATATTTACTCAAATCAGTGATTTGGCGGAGAAATTGTTTAAAGAAATCGTGGAATTAAGTAAAAATTCGCTTTTACTTCCACATTCTTTCTTCAGCCTTGATTTGCTGGTAAAAATAAACAAGCGATCGCTACAGCACAACCAACAAAATACTCCCTACTTGTAGGAGTAGGGGTCAATTATCCGGGGTGCTTTTATGACCACGTCTTTCCTAACAAGGAGAAGCCAACGGTATGCAAAGAGTTGTAGTTTCTCTGCTTACCTTTGCGTGTATGAGCTATCTTCGTAACGATGAGTTAGCACATTCTTCGTGCTGTCAAGTGTGAGAAATATTTCTCATCACGAATGCTTCATCTACTGCGTCCTATGCCTTAGAAAAGCACTCGCACTCTTGTCTACTGGAAATACTCGTAAGCCCCAATGTCATACTTTAGCCCTAGAGGTCGGCTCGATCCCGCATAATCATTCGTGACTTCACTGAGCGTAGTACCCGCCTCAATCGCTGGTGAACCAGCCTGAAGCTTGTAGTCACTTGCTACTGTGGTTCCCAAATTTACCAGCAGCGGGTTGGCAGTGATATCACCGCTACCCGCAGCAACACCTGCACTGCCACCGAACCAAGCGTTATTCCGAAATGTCGATTTAGTTTTGTCTGACATTTCCGTCATCTCGCCGTCGCCAGTTTGGTGGAAAATGTTGTTGGCAATTAGATTACTCTTATGCCCTTTATCATCTTCGATGAGAAGCATGGCTCGTGCCGCTTTGTAAAAGGTGTTGTTAGCAATTACAAAGTTTTTCATGCCCCCGCCGTTGCCATAGCTTGAATAGTAGGCGAAGCCTGTAATGCCCCCGATGACAATATTGTTGCGGATTGTGATGTCTTTAACTGGATTGGAAGATCCATAGGGTTCATTAGCTGCCTGAATCCCGCTAGCTGGTTTACCGTAACGGTAAAATTCCTTGTTGTTAGTGGTGTAAATGTGGTTTCGCTCTACTGTGATGTCCGTGGCGTTATCTAGGTAAAGATTTACGCTGTAGTTGTCACGCACCTTATTACCAGAGGCGACACCGCCGTCGGTGAGAACAAAGCCGATTCCCTCACCATAGTTCTCATACACATGGTTATTGCTGATGGTTATGTTACTCGCCATACTGCTGCCGATCGCTTGCGGCCATCCACCATCTGTGTTACGGCTCTTATTTACCAGACAATTTGAGTAAACGGTATTATTTTTGATCTGGATGTTTGAGGCGGTGGTCATATTTTTGTCGTAACCGACGAAGATAGCGTTTCGGTAAGAGTCCTGAATGACGTTGTTGAGGATTTTGATATTCTTACCGCCCCAAGAGACAATTCCTACAAATTTAGCGTTGTCTAGTTCAAAGCCCTTGAAGATGTTATGTGCGCCAGCTACGTTCACTATGTTGGTATTGCTTGGCGTTTGAGAGCCATCTAGGATTACTTTCTCGCCTGGATAGGATTGGTAGCTAATCGGATTGCTGGAGGTGCCGATGCTGCCGATGTATTGTTCTTTAGTAAAGCGGTAGGTACCTCCCCGGACATATACCGTATCGCCTGGGTCTGCCTTGGTAGCTGCGTAGGTGATGGTGGCAAATGGGCTGTTCTGACTTCCAGAATTACTATCACTACCATTGGTTGCAACGTAGTAGGTGGTTATAGCTAGTCCTGGCTTTGCAAGCCCGAGGCTAAGAATGGGAGCAGAAAGAATCAACAGCAGTCGCGATCCAGAAGACTGTATTTTAGACATTTTTTTCCTCTTCGGAAAAGAACAAGAAAGCTAGACATGGCTCTGCTGTGCCTTTTTAGGAAGCTTCATCAAAACTTCATAAAATCGGTCTGCTAAATCGTAGCCGTCGTTAATACCGATTGAGATCCGTAATCCTACTGCGATTTTTTGGGGAAAACGCTGAAATGCAGTAAAAAACTGGCTCTATTTGTAGGCTCTTTCTGTAGTCTCCGCTTGCGTTTGCAAAAAAGTTACATACAATCTAACAAGGATACTGAAACTGGACTTCATATAAAGAATATATATAAGCGATCGCAAGCCAGCCGGAATAAGGTGTAACCCAAAGAATTATGGTGCTTGTAGCGCTTTTTCTTGACCGTAAATCCCCAATTATTGCGAATAACTTTAACTTATGCCCGGATTTGAGGACGAATACGTTACGCTGGCAAAGAGCGCATCCTATGTACTCACAAGGTTTTGAATCCTTTTTCACCTACTTCGCCAAGGTTGGGGATCGCTAACTCACCCTAGCCAACAAAAAGCCCCCTGCAAGCAGGGGGCTTTTAACCGAAGTTCGTTTTATAACTAAGTACTGACTAATTCTGACTGCATCTCAGACTGGGCTGGTTCTTCCTCAGCGATCCCGTAAATGGAATTGTACAGTTTGACATACTCCTTGGCGGATGTATCCCAACTGAAGTCCATCTCCATCCCCCGCTTCTGCAACTCCTGCCATTGCGGTTTGAAGCGGAAAGCTTCCCATGCCCGAACCATACAGGTGTAAAGGTCTAGGGGTTCATAGCGGTCGAAGGAGTACCCCGTACCAGCGTGGTTCACTGGATCGTGGAAAGAGACAGTATCTACTAAGCCACCCGTGCGACGGACAATCGGCACGCAGCCGTAACGCATCGCCAGCATTTGGCTAATGCCGCAAGGTTCAAAGCGGCTAGGCATGAGGAAAGCATCGCTACCGGCATAGATGCGTCTGGAGAGAGCATCGTTATAGAGTAAGTAGTTTGCCATGCGCCCAGGGTAGCGGGAAGCCATTTGCCACATCTGGGTTTCGTAATAGCGATCGCCTGTACCCAGCAGGACAAACTGAGCATCGGTATACGCCATGAAGCGATCGAGCATTTGAATCACAAGATCGATGCCCTTCTGCTCCACCAGTCGCGTTACCATGCCAATCACAAAGGCATTTTTGTTAACTTCTAAGCCGACTTCTTCTTGCAGTGCAATTTTGTTGGCTTGGCGTTTCTCAAGAGTATCAATTGTGAAAGTCTGAGGAATGTATTTGTCAGTGGCGGGATCGTAAACCTCAGTATCGATGCCGTTGACAATACCGGATAACTTTCCGCTAATGAAAGACAGCAAGCCTTCCAAGGTTTCGCCATAGGCGGGGGTTTGAATTTGTTGGGCGTAGGTAGGGGAAACGGTGTTCACCTTGTTTGCAAATTGCACCGCTGCTGCCATTGTGTTATGCCCTTGCATATACCAAGGACACCAAGTAATTTTGTCTAAATACCAACGCCAAGGCCCTTGATAAGCCAGATTATGAATCGTAAAGACGGTGGTAATATCGGGATCTTGGTTCATCCACACTGGAATCATTCCAGTGTGCCAGTCGTGGCAGTGGATAACTTGCGGCTTCCAGTAATTCCAGCAAAACTCTGCTGCACCGTTGGCAAACAGGGTGAACCGCCATTCTTCATCGTCCCCAGAGTAGATGCGACGTGGCATGAAAGCGGGATGACCAAATAGGTACAATGGCACATCGGTTCCAGGCAGAACGGTTTCATAAACTGCGAACGACTGGAACATGGCAGAACCCGACCAAACAGGGTCTTTGGGAATCTCCATTTTGTCGGGCAGCATACCGTAGTAAGGCATGAAGATTCGCACATCATGCCCCATTTTTCGCAGAACTTTGGGTAAGGCACCAACTACATCACCCATACCACCTACTTTGGCGATGGGCGCTGCTTCAGCTGCAACAAACAGAATTCGCATTATTGCTCGCGTTTCCTGAAATATTTTGGTTACATCATACCGAGTCAGGGGATCGCCTACCCGATTTTGGATTTGGATCTTGGATTAATGACCGCGTCCGACTTCGGTAAAAATCTCTTCTAAAATTGCTGAAGCTCCCTGTTCCCGTAACCGATGGGCAAGCTGAATTCCGATTTGTTCAGCATCGCTGGCAGCACCGCTAACGGTATCTTTAATCATCCGCTTGCCGTCTAAACTGGCAACCATCCCGGTTAAGGTGAGTGTATCGCCGTCAATCTGAGTATTTACCCCGATTGGCACCTGGCAGCCACCTTCTAGCTTCCGTAAAAAGGCTCTTTCGGCGTAGCAGCGTTGAGCCGTGGGTTGATGCTCTAGTACCTTAAGTAACTCTAGAATTTCGGTGTCACCAGCACGGCATTCGATGCCTAAAGCACCTTGCCCGACGGCATGAAGGGACACTTCAGGGGCAATAACTTGATGAACGCGATCGCTCATTCCCAGGCGGTGCAATCCTGCTACTGCCAAAATAATTCCGTCGTATTCGCCTGTATCTAGTTTTGCCAGTCGGGTGTTTAGGTTACCCCGAATATCCTTAAACGATAGGTGCGGATAGTGGTGGCGCAGCTGTGCCAGTCGCCGCAGGGAAGAGGTTCCAATTACAGCCCCTTCTGGCAGGGTTTCCAGTTGCTTATCTTTGTGCTTTTCATGCACGACAAGCGCGTCTGCCGGATTTTCCCGTTCGCTAACGCATCCTAAAACCAATCCCTCTGGCAAGTTGGTGGGCAAATCCTTCAGGGAATGCACGGCAAAGTCTGTCTCTTGGTTGAGCATTCCCAGTTCGAGTTCTTTCGTAAAGAGTCCCTTATCGCCAATCTTGGCTAAGGCAACATCTAGAATTTTGTCCCCTTGAGTCGCCATCGTGTGGACTTCAAAGGTACATTCGGGAAAGTGTTTCTGGAGTTGTTCTTGCACCCAGTAAGTCTGGACGAGTGCGAGTTGGCTTTTGCGAGAACCGATGCGGATAGTACGAGCCGGACTAGAAACTGTAGGAGACATAAAGCGATCGCCTGAACACAGCAAATAAAGTCACCTGTTCTAGACTACCGCAGCCGTGGCTGTAATAGGTCTGGAGTTTGATGCCAACACTCTCAAGATAAGTTAAGTAATATGAATTCTCCCGGATGCTGGAAGCGAGCCAGTCATCGTTGATGGATGTTTGGCAGGGACAGCATCATGGTATAGAGCGAGCGACTGAATACAGCAAATCAAGTCGCCTGTTCTAGACTACTGCAAGCGTGATTTTTATAGGCTTGTCAGCTGAGCCGATACAGTAGAAAGATTAGACTCTCCTGAACGATTGTTAGTAATGCTCCCGATGTTTCGGCTGAAGTACCCCGTTGAGCAAAGCAATCCGCCTCTTTCTGCGAGGGAAACTCTGCCCACGATGTACGATTTACCCAGTGAAAATCCAGAGGAACCCGGTTTGCCTGACGAATTTCACGATTTGCAATCCCAACTGCTAAGCTTTTGCTTTTGCCCCCCCAACTATCCACCAGAACAGATATTTAGTGCCAGTAACTTAAATCTTTACTATGATGTCCATCACCAAAATTGGTACAAACGACCTGATTGGTTTGGAGTCGTAGGGGTGTCGAGGCTTTATGACAAGAAAGACTTACGCCTGAGCTATGTAATTTGGCAAGAAGGGGTTAGTCCGTTTGTAGTGGTGGAATTACTGTCTCCCAGCACAGAAAAAGAAGATTTGGGAACAAGGGAAGCTAACCAACCTCCAATCCAACCACCCACTAAGTGGGAAGTTTACGAACAGGTTTTGCGGGTGCCTTACTATGTAGTTTTTGATCGCTCTATCGATCGATTCCAAGGCTTTACTCTTATTTCTGGTCGTTACCAAGAAATAGAATTGACCGAAGCCAGAATTTGGATACCATTGCTGGAATTAGGTTTGGGGCTTTGGCAAGGAATGTATCGAGGGATCGATCGCCTCTGGTTGCGTTGGTCGGATGCTCAAGGAAACTTAATTCCTACGGAGGCTGAAGGAGGGCTGCAACAAGCGCAACAAGCCGAACAACGGGCTGAATATTTAGCTCAACGGCTTCGAGAGTTTGGAATTCAACCGTAGTGGAATCTAGCCACTAGAGACACTTTAATTTAAGTGATCGCATAGAAGGACTTTAAAATACCTAATTTACACATCTTCATTATTCCTAAAAGTTATTTATTTAGCAGCGTTAGTACTACTGGATTACTGCACGTCCGCTTGAATCAAAACCGTATATCCACTGATTACTTGAGTAGGAATCATGCCACATTCTCAGTAATATTTCCCTATGCTACAAGAAATGACAATGTTAATTTTTACTATAAGCGTAAACATTAGTGTATTTCTTGACCTGGAAGTATTCACGTAGTAAATCCTTCCTTACATCAAAAACCTAGTCGTAATTTCCATCAAACTCGGATAAACTCACACAGAGGTTTTGAATGACTGAGAATAATAAGAGTCATCGCTTTCAAGGAACTACAGCTTTATTGGGTGGGGTAGCAGCTATTCTCACTGCTGTGGGGTCTTTAGTATTGGCGTTGAAGCCTGAATCACAGACTGCATCCAATATTGCTATTCAACAGCCAATATTAGAAGTGAAAACTTCGCCATCGGTTCAGCCGCAAATTTCAGAGGTTAAAGCAGCACCATCACAAAAACCTTCTACAGATGCACCTCAGAATTCATCACCTGCCCTAGTTACCTCTACAGAAGATACAGTATCTTTGTCTGTATCCAAAACGGTTGAGCATTTACTACAGACGAAAGTATGTCCAGCGTGCAATCTTCAAGGTGCTAACCTTCAAGGTGCTGATCTTCAAGGTGCTGATCTTCAAGGTGCTAATCTTCAGGGTGCTAATTTGAATAGTGCCAGAATAAACAACGCAAAATTAAGTGGAGCAATTCTCAGCGGAGCAAGCTTGAATAATGCTCGTGTACAGGACACTGACTTGAGTGGTGCTAACTTAAGTGGTGCTAACTTAACTAAAGCTCAGCTAAGCTCTGTTAATCTGAGTCATGCTGATTTAAGAAATGCAAATTTGAGTGAGGCTGGAACTTTTAATTCTAATTTCTCTGAAGCTGATTTAAGCGGTTCTAACCTAAATAATGCCTTACTACAAATTACCAATTTTAAGAAAACTAATTTAAACAATGCCAGCCTAGAACTTGTTAGAGATCAAGACTCGAAGTTTGATGAAGCAACTTTTCAGAAGGCAAATCTGAAAAGTTCTAATTTGAGCCGGTTAAAAGATTTGCCAAATATCAACCTTACAGAAACAATAATGCCTGATGGCACAGTCCACAAATAAGTGGGCTGGTCTGCGAAAGAAACGATTACTACACGTTTACTTATTGCTGTTGGTTACTGATTAATATCAGAAAAGTAGCGATCGCATTCCTCACCGATTTCATTTCAGTAGTGCGATCGCATTCTCGCTTTACCTATCGGCGTTGCTTAGATATTGCTCTAATTGCGCTGTCCGCTGTTTTGTTACTTCTGCAAGGCAACTACTGTAAATCATCGGTTCCATTGTTCCGCCTGCAAATTCAGTTCTTTCATAAGTACAACTAGCATCTCTAAACTTTATCCAAGCTTGCTGTGCTGAAATTAATTTCTGTCGCCGCGAACTTTGCAATCTTGGTAGGAGTTGTTTGTATACCTGGTTCAACTTTTTATCTGCATTTTGGTAATCTATTCCAGCACAAGCGTTCATTTCTCCTTGAGTCTGAGGATTATTGCAGTTAGGTCGTTGAGCTACGCGGATTCCTGATACATCGGGTGTTGCATTTGCATTTGTCACTGCTGTAGTTCCTAAACCGAGCAAAGCTGCTACACCTACAATTGCGGGTAATAATTTGTTCATCGTTAAATCTTGAATTGCGTGCAGCCAATAACATAGCAAAAAGGTCATAGCAACAAAGTGTAATGCGATCGCTCTTGATGAGCATCGGCTAGCATTGGCAAATGACGATTCCTTTTAGACCTATCAATCTATTTGAGTACGAAAGGCTAGCCACCCAGCATCTATCTCAAATGGCGCTGGACTACTACGCTAGCGGTGCTTGGGACGAAATCACGCTGCGGGATAATCGAGTAGCTTTTGAGCGCTATAAACTCCGTCCTCGGATGCTGGTAGATGTCAGTCAGCGGGATTTAAGTACCACGATCCTCGGTCAATCTCTACAACTGCCCATTCTCATCGCACCAATGGCGTTTCAGTGTTTGGCGCATCCAGAAGGTGAAATTGCTACTGCTACAGCTGCGGCAAAAATGGGAACTGCGATGGTATTGAGTACCTTAGCAACCAAAAGTATAGAAGAAGTTGCCAGCACCGGAAATCAAACACCGCAGTGGTTTCAGTTGTATGTGCATCGCGATCGCGCCCTCACTCGTAGCTTGGTGGAACGCGCCTATGCTGCCGGTTTTCAGGCGCTGTGTCTGACTGTTGACGCGCCTCTGCTGGGTAAGCGAGAGCGAGATACGCGCAATCAGTTTGTTTTGCCGTTGGGAATGGAACTGGCTAATTTAGCCACGTTGACAGATTTGGAAATTTCCTATAAACCTGGCGAATCGGGTTTATTTGCCTATTTTTTAGAGCAACTGAACCCAGCACTGACGTGGAAAGATTTGGAGTGGTTGCAATCCCTGTCGCCTCTGCCCTTAGTAGTGAAAGGGATTCTGCGAGGAGACGATGCGCTTCGGGCGGTGGAACATGGAGCCAAAGGGGTGATTGTTTCTAATCATGGGGGCAGACAATTGGATGGAGCGATCGCTACCATTGATGCCCTGAGTGAGGTGGTTGCATCTGTGGGAGACACAGCCGAAGTTCTGGTTGATGGCGGTATCCGTCGTGGCACTGATGTTCTCAAAGCCCTGGCATTAGGGGCAAAAGCCGTATTGTTGGGACGCCCAGTGTTGTGGGGATTAGCGGTAGGGGGAGAGGCAGGTGTCCGTCACGTACTGGAACTATTGCGGGATGAACTTGATTTAGCGATCGCTTTGAGTGGCTGCGCCAAGTTACAAGATATTGACTCCAGTTTGGTGCTGCGGTTGTAGGAATGCTTGGTGTTGCGCTTGCCGAAGAGAAGATGCGATCGCGTCTTTAGACTGCAAATTCGCTGTATGTGACTAGGATCACCCCGCCCAAGAAACAGGATCACATTTTTTCCAGTATGTCAATCACCTAATGTTAGATAAAAACTATCCATATTAGTAGTATCAAAATTTTATGCGGTAATTTATCTGCTGCGGGGGGAGTTTGAGATGCTGGAAAAATTAATGGTAGCCGCCACTCTGACCTTCTCCCTCAATGTGTTTTTGGGAAACAGCTGGTCAAGCGCCCCCCAGATGACTTCAGAACTCAATTTGCAAGAAACCGCATCGCAAATTATCAGCCTCTTACCTCGCTCGAATACTCAGACTCCAGAGAATGGCAGTGGTTCTAATTTTGTACGATAAAGTATTGATGTTTTCCTGAATGGTTTATGCTGGGGAAAATAGAGAGCTACCGCTGCACCACTCGATATGAAACCCCAAATCGCCGCAACAGCAGCACTGCTGACGACACTTTCCCTCGCTGCTCCTGCAAAAGCTGAAAACGTCGAACATACTAGACAGTTATTAGCGACTAAACAATGTTCGCAGTGCGACCTCAGTGGTGCGGGTCTAGCTTTAGCTGACTTATCAGGAGCTAATCTAACCGGCGCTGATTTGAGCCGTGCTAATCTTAGTCGTGCCAATTTGAGTGGAGCCGACCTCAGGGGTGCTAACCTGAGCGGGACTTCCCTATTTGGCGTCAATCTGAGCGGTGCGAACTTGACAGGTGCGAACCTGGCAGGTGCTGACCTGAGAGAAACTTTTCTCGTTAATGCAAATTTGGCGGGTGCTAACATCAACGGTGCTAATTTACAGGCGGCTATTGGCATCCCTAGCTACGCAGCCACGCCTGAAGATTTCTACGCATGGGGTGTAGCAGAGGGTCAAAAAGGAGACCAACAAGGCGCAATCGATCATTTCAACCAATCACTGGCTCTTAAGCCCAACTTTGCCCCCGCATATCTAGCCAGAGGAGTGGCGCGTTATCAAATGGGCGATCGCTCCGGAGCCGTTCTGGATTCTCAGAAAGCTTCCGAACTCTTTACCATCCAGGGAAATATTCAAGGCTATCAGACTAGCCAAGTTTTCATTAAAGAGCTGACAACACCTTTGCAGGAAGCGGGTAGCAGCGGCGGAAATTTGGCAAATTTCCTAGGAGGAATTGGGAGCTTACTACTCCGATTGCTTTTTTAAGTCTGCTAACGTGAGTTAAAATACCTGCCCAGTATTTACGAGTCAGTTTATGACGATATCCAGTGATTTGTGGCAGGAAAATCAAGACTTAGCGCAAGCCTGCCTCAAACATCCCTTTGTCCAAGGCATTGCCAACGGTACGCTACACCAGCAGCAATTTGCTTATTACGTGGGACAAGACGCCTTTTTCTTAGAGGCCTTTGCCCGTGCATACAGTATTGCCGCTGCTAAAGCTCCCGACGTAGCGGGATTTAATACGTTTTATGCCCTAGCTGGGGGCGTTTTAGATGAACTTTCCCTTCATCAAGGCTATGCAGATGAGTGGGGAGTAAACCTGCAACCAGTAGAACCGGGAGCCGCTACACGCCGCTACACGGACTTTCTATTAGCAACAGCTTGGAGTTCGGAGGTTGGTCTCATTGCTGTGGCGATGGCACCCTGTATGCGTCTGTATGCTTTCTTAGGTCAGCAGATGGCTCAGGGTGGGATAAAAGACCATCAATACGCTAACTGGATTCGCACTTATAGCAGTAAGGAATTTGAACAACTGGCTCAGAAGTTAGAAAATTTGGCTGACCGTTATGCCTCTACCACAGCAGCTTTGAAATCAGCTTACCGCTATGCGATGTTGTGCGAACGAGACTTCTTTCAAGCTGCCTGGGAGGCTATTGATTTAAAAATTTAGATTTCAATTTATAGCAATTCTCTATTGGATGGAGTACGGTTTAATCCCACCTCTTCACAGAGAAGGGTTTAATATTCTCTCCCCTCTCCGTAAACGGAGAGGGGTTGGGGGTGAGGTTCCGAGTTAAAAAGCAGTGCGGGTTAAGGAGATAGTTCCCAATATTATTGCAATAAGTCTATTTTTATCCCTTGATTTTATCTTTGATTTGCTGCCACAAGCTTTTTGGCTTATGAGTGGATGCCACTTGAGCTGGTTTAGGTTCATTCAGATAACGATAGTGTTCCCAAATATCCCAATACGAACCACCTGGCTCTAGACGGACACCCGCCCAGTGTACAAACTTCAGGGGCTGATTCACTTTAGGATCGACTAATTTGTTGCCTTCCTGCTTAAAATGCGGGCTTCCTGCCCAATTCCCAGGCCCCTTCCCGTTCTCTCGAACAATATTAAATCGTCGAGACATTCGCTTTAATACGAGATAATTAAGAATCGTTTGGTCGGAGTTCAAGACATAAAAATATTCAGGATGAGATGCACAGAATTCAAAAGTATCTTGCAAATCTTGTTGAGTAAGTAGATTTTTCTTTGAACCCCAAAAACCACTATTAAAAACGTCTTTTAATTCATCTTCAGTGAAAATTTCTGTGATTTTGGGTGTAAAAACTTGTTTAATTCCCCCTGTGTATTGATAATCACAGCAGATAAAATCATTCTTTGCAAGATAGTTAAGATTTTCTATAATTTTTTCAAATACAACGATATCAGTATCAATATATAGAAATTCATCGAAAGGACCAAACCAACAGGCTAACTTGCGAAGTAGATTGGGTCTATCTAAAAGGTTGTCACCACACGTCTGCTTAACTAAACTATCTATATTTTCTAATAACTGTAAATCTTCGTAGATTTTTACCCCGTAAGACTTAGTAATAATATCAGCGATCGCTTGATATTGATTGTTATAGGGAATCATCACAATCGGACTATCAGCGTCATAAACGCGAATACTATTCAATAGCGCGATCGCATTATCAATAACGCGATCGTTAGCAAGAATATAAATACCACGGCTCATTCAAATATCCTCAACTGGTGAATCCAATTTTCTTTAAAACTCTTTTCGCTAAACTCGGTGGCTGATTGTAAGGTTCCGGCTTGGTTGTAAACTGAGGTCGCTTTTCTGGTTCGTGAAGATAGCGATAATGCAAGAAAATATCCCGGTAGGGAAAATCAATATTTTCTCCCCCACAAACCCTTGGAAACAATTTTGATGACAGCCCAATATAGTGTAGATAGGTCAGTCGTTTGCCCCGATCGTATAGAATATTATTCCTAGCTTCAAAATGAGAAGAAGTAACCGCGTTGCCAGTCTTTTGGTCGTCAGGTAAATGCAGCGCCAAGTTATAAACTGGAATCTCGCCTCGCATCGTCATATAGTTAAGAACTGATTGGTTAGGCGCGGGCATAAATAAAATTTCAGCCTCGTCTTCCTCTAGTTTAGAGACCAACCAATCTCTTTGTTCCTGGGGAAATAGCCCTCGTTTCCCAGCATACATTCCAGCACAAAATATCTCTGTACTCAGCCGAGTTTTATCCACAACTTCTAGTAACTTCGGTGACTGGAGATTAAAAATATGACCAGGAGATTTATACTGAAAATCATAAACTACAAAATTATTTTCATCTAATTTATCAAAGATAGTTTTTAACGAATCCATGACTACGATATCGGCATCTAAATAGATGAACCTTTCAAAAGGACTATCTATATCGAATGCACAGTATCGCCGATTCATTCCTATCCGATTAACACCCGAAATTCCTTGTTCTTGCCAGGTTTTTAAAGCAGTTGGATGAGCTGTCCATACCTGCTTAGAGAAATCTTCCCAACGAGCAAACAAGTTAACATCGTCCAGTAAAGTTACATTTTCACGATTAGCAATTTCTGCACGAACTTGGTCTAGTCGATTATCATAGGCAATAACGCAGACTGGGATTTCTTTACCAACATTGGCTTCTATGCTATTTAATAGAGCAACGAGTTGATCGTAGACTACATCATTCGCCAGTGTATAGATGCCGTCTGTCATATAAAAATCCTCAGCAGGTTAACTTGAATAATACCTTAAAATTTTTTTAGGAGCTTCCTGATGTCTAAAACACAAAGGCAGAATTAATGTCAATTGCTAGCTGTTCACTATGGATTTTGGTAGCGCGAACTGATCTGCCGTTCATGATGCACACCATTCCTCATCTAGTGAAGATGAGTAAATTAAAGTTTAGCGAACGGGTGTTGGCTGTAGATACGGCACCGCTAACGGGGGACAAAGTCGGGCGTCCAGGCATCGGTACTCTAGAAGAGTTGCGGGAGCGCTGCGATCGCTTGCTGCGTGATGGTGTGGTAGACAAGGTAGTCGATATTGACTACTCCGGAGCCTATCACGACCGAGTATATCGCAAACATTTTGGCAGCCGCATCCGGTATACACATAACTATAAGGGCTATCCCATTTTGGGCACGATTTTTCACATTGAAGAAGCCCAAGGTGATTATATGCTTCACTATGACAGCGATATGCTGCTCCACCAACAACCTGATTATAGCTGGGTGGAAGAGGGGATAAAGTTGATGCAACAAAATCCAGAAGTCATGGCAATCAGACCGCTGACTGGGCCACCGACGGAGGATGGTAGTATGTATCAACGGATGCCCTATGAGCGAGACCCACACGGCTTCTACACATTTAAATTTTTCAGTAGTCGCATTTACTTAATTGACAAGAAGCGCTTCGACAAGTTACTGCCATTACCAGTGCTGTGGCGTCCTTATCGGCAAAAGATTGCCAATCGACTACCAGTGAGGTTACAAACGATATTGAACAATATCGCTGGCAAAGGGGCTTTGGATTCTTGGGAAGTGATGGTATCTAACCAACTGGAGGCGACGCAGTATGTCCGAGGGGTTCTCGATTCTCCGAAAGCCTGGACGGTTCATCCAAAAGACCGGGGTTCAGAATTTATCGAAGCTTTACCTAAAATAATCGAGAAGGTGGAAACAGGGTGGTATCCTCCGGAGCAAGCCGGTCATTATGACCTTCAGTTGAAATATTGGCTTTAAGGGAAAGGTTGAAGAGTTCCTAACTCTAGCTTGATTTCTCAGCGCTCTGCTAGTAACCTATCGCTCATCCATAACCCCTCATGGCTGAAAAGTTACCGCCGATTTATTTTTATCTTCCCGAATCAGACTGGTCGGATATCAATTTATCGGTAACTCCTGATACCTACCAAGAAGTTTATAAAAGCGGAAAGTCTACTGGCACGTACAACTGGATTTTCCAAACCTATCTTCGCCTTAAAGCTGATGGTTTCCCCTGTGAAATAGCGAGAAACATGCCTGCTGAGGGTATTGTTGTTGCTTGGACAAGTAGTGTAAGGCACGAGCTGCAACCAGGGCCCAAACTACTCTTGGTTATTGTTTGTGGAGATAAAGCGAAACACCCCTACGCGCAGCTTCATGTTGTCCAAAATCGCCAGGAAATGCTCTACCCACACGTACACATTGGAGATAAATATTTAGTTCCAGGAGAGAAATATTTTATTCCGCATTGGCCTCATCCAGGGTTGATTCCTCGCGATCGCGCACGAGGCGATCGCTTTGAGAATGTTGCTTATCTGGGACGTAAAGAAAATTTGGTAGTTGAGCTGAGGCAGCCGTCGTGGCAAGAACAGATGAATGCTTTAGGTTTGCGTTTTCAGGTAGTGAGAAATCCAGCGCTTTGGAACGACTACAGTGAAATTGATGCAACTGTCGCTATACGCAGCTTGAATCCTAAAAATGACTACTACTGGAAACCGGCTTCAAAGCTCTATAACGCTTGGATGGCTGGTGTACCAGCCATTCTGGGACGCGAGTCTGCTTACCAAACTGAACGCAAAAGCGAACTCGATTATCTAGAGGCAACTTCGATTGATGAAGTGGTTCTGGCACTCAAACGCCTTCGCGATGACAAAGAGTTGCGTCGTGCAATAGTTGAAAATGGTAAGCTGCGTGCGGAGGAACTACAACCCGATCGGCTCGTCACTCAGTGGCGCACCTTTTTAACAGATATAGCAGTTCCAACTTACGAACGCTGGTGTACGGCTTCAAATTCGACTAGGAAAGTATTTTTAATGCGCCGTGACTTAGGTACGCAAACAAAGAGAGTTCGCATTCGCCTAAGCAACCTCTTACACAAAATAAAAACCATGTAGGATTTGCCTGGAATTAACAGTTTTCGCCAATTCCTTGAATCACGGATGGTTTTCTAAATACTCTTATGACTGACAAGCTACCACAAATTTATTTTTATATTCCCCAAAATGACTGGCCTGCTGGTGAGCTACCGGAGAGCATTAACACTTACTGGCAGTGGCAGTGTTCTATAAATGGCGGTCGTGGAATCTATAATTGGACGCTGCAAACGTATCTTCACCTGAAAGCAGATGGGTTCCCATGCGAACTTGTAGGAACGATACCTAGCGAAGGAATTGTCGTTGCTCATCGAGACTCCCTGCCAGATAATCTGCAACCTGGAGCGAAATTGCTATTCGTTTGCATTCTTGGAGATAAAGGACGACACTCCTATGCACAGCTGCATACTGTGCAAAATCCTCGCGAGGAGATGCTTTTATGGCCATTTTGGAAAAGCGAATACATCCGGTTTTGGCCCCAACCAGGGTTGCTACCTCGCAGTGATACTCGAGGAGATCGATTTGAGAATATTGCTTTTGTTGGTCGTGAGAGGGAACTGGCGTCTGAACTTTTAGATTCGTCATGGCAGGAACATCTGAATGCTTTAGGGCTGCGTTGGCAAATAGTCAGCCGCGATCGCTGGAATGATTACAGCGAAATTGATGCGGTTCTTGCTGTGCGTGACTTTAACAGTCAAAAAGACTATTCTTGGAAACCAGCTTCAAAACTAATTAATGCATGGCATGCAGGCGTACCGGCAATTCTTGGGCGTGAGTCTGCCTTCCGCCTTGAGCGAAAAAGTGAACTGGATTATATAGAAATAAATTCCCTTCAAGAAGCACTTGCGGCGCTCCAGCGTCTGCGTAATGATGCACAACTACGTCGTGCAATGATTGGCAATGGTCGAATTCGTTCGCAAGAAAGTCACCCGGCAAAGCTTGTGGCTCAATGGCGCAACTTCTTAACAGATGTAGCTGTTCCAGACTACAATCGCTGGTGTAGGGCATCCAATTTGGCTAGACATACTTTCTTGATCCGCCGCGATCTGGATATTAAAACGCAGGGTATGCGAAGCCAAATCCGCCGTGTAAAGGGACAAATTACAGGTCCTTTGAAATCACTGGTGTCTCAATCTAGAACTTCCCCATCTAAATCGTGAAACAACAAAGCGAACGTCTAGACTGCTGGACTTGAAAGAAGGCTCAGGAAGTTGAAGGATAACAGAGCGGCAGGATGTTCATCATAAATGCGTCTGCCGCTGTTGCTTTCGGGACAAATATATAACCATGATGAGCTATGAGCGATCGCTTACCCCCTATTTATTTTTATATTCCTAAAGGTGATTGGCCCTCAGTCATGCCAAAAAGTGTCGATTCTTATTGGCAGTGGCAGAACAACACAGGAGGAACCTATCGGAGTGGCAAATACAATTGGACATTACAGACGTATCTTTACCTGAAAGCTGATGGTTTTGAGTGTGAATTGATAGATGCTATACCGGCTGAGGGAATTGTCGTAGCCCATCGAGACTTTTTGCCTTTTAATTTGAAGCCAAACCCAAGCGTCTTATTTGTTTGCATTCAGGCAGATAGACCCAATCATCCCTACGCCCAGATTCATCTAGTACAAAATCCCGAAGATGAAAAAATCAGTCAACCTGTGCCTTTGTGGAGTAGTCACTACATCCCTTATTGGCCTCAGCCAGAATTAATTCCTCGCAACCAAGCACGAAGCGATCGCTTTGAAAACGTTGGCTATTTCGGAATCCGGTACAATTTAGCACCTGAGTTAAAAGCTCCATCTTGGGAGCAACAACTGAATGCTTTAGGCTTACGTTGGCAGGTCGTGCCTCCCGATCGTTGGAATGATTATAGCGATATTGATGTAGTTGTCGCTGTACGCAGCTTTAACTATCAAGGGTCGTACATTTGGAAACCTGCCTCAAAATTAGTGAACGCTTGGCACGCAGGTGTACCGATTATTTTGGGTCGAGAATCTGCCTATCAATTTCTACGACAAAATGAATTAGATTATTTAGAGGCTGATTCATTAACTGACTTAGTTTCGGCGCTTAAGCGTCTGCGAGATGATAAAGAATTGCGTCATGCCATCGTTGAAAATGGTCGGGTTCGTGCTGAAACAACACAACCTGCCAAGCTGGTAGCTCAATGGCGTGATTTTTTAACTAATGTGGCGACCCCAGCATATCAGCACTGGCGCACAGCATCAAGCTTATCCAGACAAATATTTTTGCAACGACGTTTCTTTGTAATCAAAATGGATGGGGTGAAACGTCGCCTAGGAGACCTTGTATCTTATACCCCCAAAGATAATAATTGGAATTAATTAAAAGTAGCTGATTTTTCAGACTTTTAGCTAATTTCCAAGAGGTGTATAAGAGAAAAACGGTGAAGTTAGCTAAATTAACGTGAGTTCGGGATAAGGAAAGGACGAGCAGATAGGCTGAAAGTGTGAAGTTCCAAGCCACCGATATTCGTCCTATGCTTAGTCTAGAAGACCTCTTTTGCTGCGTGCGTCGATGATTTTTGCCAGCAGTTTGAACCTCTTTGGCATCGCCAACTGCTTAGCAACGGATTGTCTAATTGCAATCGCCGACGCAGCTTGTGCTTAAGCTTTCATCAT
>NZ_JACJTV010000052.1 GCF_014698845.1 Coleofasciculus sp. FACHB-1120
TGATTCTGTTTACCTCGCTTTTTCCCATTCTTACGGATATGAGTGGAACCACACTCAGGACATTGCATCAAGAACAACCTCAATTCATACTTCTATTCTGCAACGCCAAACCACCCTGCTTATTAAGGGGGATGCAAGGGGGGTCGATCAACGTTTTGCTACTTAACCAAAGATGTGTGTACGCGGCAGCCTTAATGTTGGGGTGTTGCAATTGAGGGAATAGCATAATAAAGTTCGGTGCATCCACTCATAGTGTTTGGTAAACCCCTATGGTTCAAAACGTTGTGATTATTGGAGCGGGTCCGGCTGGACTGCTACTGGCGCATTATTTATTGCGTCGGGACAACTACCATATTGATATCTATGAACGTCGTCCCGATCTTCGGTTGACTGATGTTTCTGTTAACCGTACCTTTCCGCTCTCGCTTCAGGAACGGGGTAGAAAAGCGATTCGAGCCATTGTTGGGTTAGAGGAGGCGATCGCCGCTCAAAGTGTGTTCTGTCAGGGGACGATTATTTATCAGAAAAAGGGCAAAGCCCGACGGGTTCCTCGCCAAACTCCGATTCTCACCATTGACCGCAATCGCCTCGTGACGATTCTGTTGAAGCAATTAACCGAAACTTCTAGTCCGAATCAGGTTAAGGTACATTTCAACAGTGAATGTACAGCTGTGGATGGAACGGCTAAAACCGTAACGTTGAAACCTTTAGAAGGAGATAGCTTTACCGTTCACTACGATCTACTGGTAGGTGCCGATGGTGCGCGATCGCAAATTCGAGAGTATTTAGTCGAGAATGCAGGCTTGCCGTGTTCCCAAAACTATGTTCTGGATGCCTATAAATCTGTCTTTTTAAGTCGGCTCAATCCGAATGCAGGTGTGGAGTTAGACCCGAATAAAATCCATGCCTGGAATTTGAATAATAAAACCCGGATGGTGATGGTACCCCAGCCAGAGAACCAGTTGAATGGCGTGATTATTTTCGATCCTCAAACTAATCCCTTAGAAGGATTATCAACGAAAGAAGAAGTCAAGGCATTTTTTCTGGAAAACTTCCCGCTGTTTGGTCAGTTGATGTCGCTGGAAGAGGCGGAGGCATTGCTAAAGCGTCCAGTGGCGAGGCTGTTAACGGTACGCTGCGATCGCTTTCATGAGGGTGATAGTGTGTTGCTGATTGGCGATTCGGCTCATGCAGTGTCGCCAGCAGTTGGGCAGGGGTGTAATTCTTCGTTAGAGGATGTGCTGATTTTGGGGCAGTTGTTGGAGCAGTATGGGGATGATTGGAGGAAGGTTTTGCCGCAGTTTTCAGAGCAGCGAGTCCCGGATGCCCATGCCTTGCAGGAGTTGTCAGATTATTCGTTTCCTCGCACGAAGTTGTTGGTGGTTGAGTTTTTCTTGCGGTTGACGCTGGGAAGGCTATTTCATCGATGGTTTCCCGGTTTAGTTCAGCCATTTGTGTTTGATTTATTGTTAGATACGGATTTGCCTTATTCCCAGGTGTTGAGTCTGAACCAAGGTTGGATTCATAAGGTGAAGCGTTCAATAGTCGAGAATTTTTGAATCACTTAGTTTGTAAATCGAACAACTGAAAATAAGGTCAACACGCCTGAGTTCACATCGTAATTTAATTTGCGAACGTCCACAGTCAGATGAACGCCGTCTTACGACAGGTTGTTGCTCGTCGTCGCTGCAAGGATGCGGAATTGAGCGATCGCAAAGTGAAGTACCTTGATATAGCACCATTCTCTCTAAACTCTTCCTTCCGTACTTCCAGAGTATCGGTTACTACAAGCAAACCTCAATCGAGTCAAGAGAGTTGCTCTCCGAGTTGAACAATCACCCTTGTTATCATGCCACCTAAAAAAGAAAATAATGGATGTGGATGTGCGAGTATTCCATTTTCATTAATCATCGTTTTGTTTGGGGTTGGTTATTGGGGTTTTAGGCAGCTAGATAGTCTAGATATCAGCCAATTTTTGCCTAATAATCAACAAAATAATCAACAACCCACCACTCCTATTTTGACGCCTACGCCTAGCCAGCGTGTAACGGTTGCCAATTCGCCCCTTCCACAAGCGATTCCGAATAAGACACCAAAAACCAAGCCACAAGTTCCACTATTACCTGTTACAAATTTGCCCTTTCCACAAGCGATTCCGAATAAGACATCAACAACCAAGCCACAAGTTTCAGCATTACCTGTAACCCCCAAGAATTCACCATCACCTCAAACTCCTTGGGAGAAGAAGAAAATCAGAGGAATTTATTTAAGTCGATATCAAGTGACTAATAATGCTAGTGAAAAAACCATTCGCGAACGAGTTCGTTATTATCGCTCTCAAGGAATCAATACCATTATTCATGGAGTGTGGGGCAATGGTTGTACGATGTATAACAGTGAGGTGATGCAGCAAACACTCGGATATAAAAGTTGTCCTAACCTATTTCAAGATCGATGGTTAGATTGGCTGATTGATGAAGCGCACAAGCAGGGAATGCAAGTTCACGCCTATTTTGAGAAAGGGATTAAAATTGATAAAAATAGCCCAATCTTTGACTTGGCAATTTCTAAACGATGGATTGTTCCTGGGGTGGATAAAACCTACGCTGGCATCGATCATTACTTACTGGATGTAGAACTCCCAGAAGTTGCTAATTTCTTCAAAAAGATATCAGTAGAATTTGTCAAAAAGTATCCAACCATCGATGCAGTTCAGTGGGATGATTACCTAGGTTATCATGCTGAATTACCGGGAAAAGTCGATCGTACTGTCCATTTGACTAATTTTGTGCGGCAAATGAGAGCTGACATCAAGAAAGCTAACCCCACTGTTAGTTTCGACCTTTGCCATCATAATCCTTATTGGGGTAAACGTTATTTTGCGGCTGATTGGCAAAATTGGAATGTCGATCGAGTCTTCATCCAAATTTACAACGATGCTAATTTCAAGCAAGAGCTAGATTATGCCGAAAAGTATGAGGGAGTAGCCATTTCAGATACACAGTTGTATCGCTTAAAAGAACTGGTTAACAACCCTAAAATTAAGAGTATTTTAGTGTTTCCATCCTCTGGAAAACCAGAAGAGACTGCTGCTCTTCTCAAAAATGCTATCCCAGTCACTAAGTAGGGAAAGAATTTTCTCGGTTCGCCTCTAATTTCTTTGCGGGACATGATTCAATAATTTAAGGCTTCTCAGCAACCTCGGAAAGAGAAAACTGAGCGAAGGCTTACCTAACGCCTGCTTCCAATGGTTACTGTAACTGTAAAAAGTAACGCAAGAAACAAGAGCGATCGCCCTCATTAACTAAAGGTTTCTGGCAGGGAAAGGGCGATCGTCTTTCCAAATAGTACAACCAAAGAAATGAAGTGCGACTAAATCTACAAACATGATGACTAATTTAATAAAGTGTGTTTCAAAGCACCGATTACATAAACCGTAGGTTACGCTGTTGGTAGCCCGTCTTACGTTACTTCAAGAAAAGAAATGGATTTATCTAGGCTGAAGTGGACTAAGAACATCAAAGATGAAAACTGCTGGGCTTACGAAACCCATGTGATGGAATTTCCAGATGCAAGAATTTTTGCTTTGCATTGGAAGTCTAAAGAAGAAGCTAATGCTAACGAGCCTCAAGAGGGAGATTTGCTTCTTTTACACCAGCGAGCGAGAGTCACACACCTTGTTAAAGTTCTAGATAGCCAAGTGTCTCAACCTCGCCAGCCCGAGGATTGGATTTACCGAGTGGTAAAAGCTATGTGGATGCCTCCCTTAGGAAAAAAGTGGGATACTCTTCCCCATCAAAAAGATATATTTGGCTTTGAAATTTTCATTATGGATGGTTTTGTTCACAACCTTGATGTACCCAGTAAAATGTGCCAATTCCATGAGAGATGGGACTCTCAAGGTGGACTAAGAGCCTTTCAGCAGTATGTGGCTCAAGAGCTTGCCAAAATATCTTAAGGCTACTTATTTAGTAGTAAAATGGGCAGTGTCCATTCTCACAGACTCGTTCGCCATAGCAAAGAACTTTCTAAGCTGTATTTAGGTTAGGTAGAGGAGATGAATCGCCCTCTTTTTATCCACATATGCTTGATGTTCCTCTAGAATTTTAGGTATGGAAGGACGCGAGCGCTCGCACCTTTCTATCAATGTTCAAAACTGGTGGGCTTTTGCCCACCAGCAATAAACACCAGCAATAAAACTGGCTATTTCTTCCAGGGGAGTTTAGTCCCCATTTCAGTCAGCGCTGAGAAGATGAGATAGAAGACGAGTACGCCAACACCGGCAAGAAAAAGAACGATATCGTTGTCCATTCTGATAGCAGGGTAAATAGTAAGCACCGAATCAATAATCGCAAAAAAGGTAACTTTAATAACTGCTTTAAGCTTTTCTTTTCACGGCTAAAGTGTCCCGGTGTCACATTCATTTGGTTAACCCATAAACTAAGGATAGCCATGCAAAGCTATACCAGTCATGCCAGAAGCTCAACTGCCGAATATCGATCTCACGCAAGAAAAAGTTTGGAAGCAGCTTGTCCTCAACGCACCTCTACTCTCAAGTAATACTTCTGCGTGGTCAGGTATTCACTTCGCTTATCATCGGCAGTCCGCTCATGAACTTCCTGAATGTTGCTTTGCCCAGCATATTATCGCCATCTGTGTTGGGCAATTTGAAATAAGGCTAAAAAGAGATGGACACTGGCAGAGTGAGCGCTATACAGATGGTGATGTTGGTATCTTTCCCGCCAATCAATCAGATTTAATCGCTCAATGCGATCGCAAAGCTGAGTTTATTAATCTTTATCTTGAACCCACGACATTTGCTCGTGTTGCTTATGAATCAGTTGATGCAGATCGAGTTGAGATATTGCCGCAATTCAAAATACACGATCCACTGATTCAGCAAATTGGGTTGTCACTGAAAACTGAACTTGAATTAGGTGGAGTAGATAGTCGTCTGTATGCTGAGTCTATGGCAACTGCTCTCTCGGCTCATTTGCTACAACGATACTCTGTCAAGCGATCGCTCATTTCAGACTACACTGGGGGATTGCCTCTACACAAGTTAAGAGAAGCGATCGCTTATATCAACGACTATTTAGACCAAGACTTGATGTTGGCTGAAATTGCTGCCACCGTTCAGATGAGTCCCCATTACTTTGCCAGCTTGTTCAAACAATCCACTGGACTTGCACCGCATCAATATGTAACCAAATGTCGGATTGAGAAAGCTAAATTGCTCTTAGCAAGGCAGGATTTGACAATTGCAGAAATACTTCAGCAAGTAGGTTTTAAGAGCCAGAGTCACTTTACCAGAGTCTTTCGTCAATATACTGCAACTACGCCAAAGGCATACAGGGACGCTCTCTAAAATTTTTGGAAGATTAGAACATTTTCAGAAGAACAGGCAAGACAGCAATAACGAGCGATCGCTAAACTTAACAGCCATAAGCAAATAACTTGCTTTACATGGCAGCAGTGGAGTTTGTGATATGACAGGAATCAAGAAGAAACCCGATCTGAGCGATCCAAAACTGCGGGCAAAGCTCGCTCAAGGGATGGGGCATAACTACTATGGAGAACCAGCTTGGCCTAACGATCTGCTTTATATTTTTCCAGTAGTGATTTTAGGAACTATTGCATTGTGTGTAGGGCTGGCAGTTCTCGATCCGGCGATGGTAGGAGAACCGGCAAATCCTTTTGCGACCCCTCAAGAGATTTTGCCAGAGTGGTACCTCTATCCGACGTTTCAAATATTTCGCGTTGTTCCTAACAAACTATTGGGAATTGTACTCAATGCTTCGATTCCCTTAGGCTTAATCGTAATTCCTTTCATCGAAAATGTTAACAAGTTCCAAAACCCATTCCGTCGCCCAGTTGCCACAGTTGTTTTCTTAGTGGGTACCTTAGTTACACTCTGGCTGGGGATTGGTGCTACTTTACCGATTGACAAATCCCTGACTTTGGGATTGTTCTAAGGTAGTCGAGGCGTGGCATTGATTGAGAAGCGATCGCCTTCTGCACCAATTTTTAGCAGAAAAAGAGCGATCGCATATTTATCTAATACTTCCGAAGACTGGTGTCTATAAAAAACTGAGGGATGGGACTAGGTGCTGAATTTAATACTTTTTGAAGATTCAATCACTATCAGAGGATAGAGGCTACTGAGTCTTTGCTTTTTGTAAAGTAGGTTTCAGTTCATCATAACAGTTTAAAAGTCCCTAAAATCTATGGCAGCACCAGGAAAAGAAGGTTCCAGCACCGACCCAATGAGTGAAGCGATCGCTACAGCAATTCAATTTGCAAAATTGGCTTCTGATACATTGCAGTCTACTGCTGAAAACGTTACCACCACTACCACTGCCGTAGGAGAAACGGTTGGATCTGCGGCTGTGCGCTTCGTGGAGCAGGGAACGGAAAACGTAGGCAAAATCGTCACCCCAATCGCTGAAAGTCCAGTTGTGAAGTTTGCTGCCAAGGTTCCAGGCATCAATTGGTTAACGACTGCATTGGGTCAAGTTGATGCCCAAAAAGCTCAGAATGAGGTAAACAAGCTCCGACAGGAATATCCTCTAGAAAGCTCTGAGCAGCTTGCTCACCGAATTATTGTTGACACCTCCCTGAAAGGCGGGGGAGTTGGATTACTCACTAACTTCGTGCCTCCGATAGCGCTCACTCTGTTTGCAGTCGATGTGGCAGCGGTTACAGCGCTTCAAGCAGAGATGATCTACCGCATTGCGGCTGCATACGGTTTTCCGTTAGAAGATCCAACTCGACGAGGCGAAGTTCTAGCCATTTTTGGGTTGTCTGTTGGCGGTTCTGGAGTCCTGAAAGTTGGACTAGGCTTTATAGAACTATTGCCTGTAATCGGTGCCGTCGTTGGAGCGTCGAATAACGCTGCATTGCTTTACTCGCTGGGATCTGTCGCCTGCCGATTCTATGAAGCGAAAAGAAAGTTTAATGTTCAAGCTGAGGGAAATGGTGTTGGGAGTGTTGCTAACTAAAGCTGCTTGTTAGGTAGGGAAGAAAAAGTTGAATGGCTTTCCTAGCTTTTGGGCGATCGCAAAGTAGCGACCAACTTCAGCCGGTACAAACCTTACACCCAGCGTATTCCTTAGCAATTATTGGTGCCAGAAGCGATCACTTCCAATTTCTGTGCATCAAGTATCGTAATTTTTCCACCCCGACTGTAAGCCATAATCGGCTTCAAACTTTTAAATAGTCGCACGCACTCCTCATAGGTAATACCGATACTGCGAGCCATTTGGTAATAAGAAAGCTTCTCCTTCAAACACTGACCTTCTACCCCTGGAGAGGTACCATATCGAGATGCAGAATACTGAATTAATCTAGCTAAGCGCACAATTGCTCGCTCAGAAACCAATCCATGCACTGTTTCATGGAGTTGTTGCAGCCTAGAATTGAAAACCATCAGCATTCGTAAGGCAATTTCCGGGGTTTGCTGAATGGCTTCTAGAAGAGCATCTCGTTTTACCGTCAAAATTTGAGAATCACACTCAGCAGTGACTGTCGCCGGAGCAATTCCATCACCCAATAAGGCGGGAGCCGCAAAGATTTCCCCGGCTGGTAAGGTACGGAGAATCGTTTCCTTGCCGGTTATTGCCGTTTTAACGACTTGCAAGGAGCCGCTCAGGAGAGCATATAGTTTTGCAGGAAGGTGATCGCCTTCCTGCATGACAATCTCTGTTTGGCTGTAGTGCTGCACTTGAGTGTGGGGTTGTAAACGCTCTAATTCTGCCAAAGTTAAATCTACGAACACCAAAATCTGAGACAGTTGTTCGACCGTAGCCTGCATTTTTTCTTAAGTTTGAGAAGAAGACAAGACGACAAGGAAAGGCGGGTTGGCATAGCCGCGATTTGCTTTTCTCCGGCTATCTTTACACGCACCGAGATGCTCCCCAAAGCAACCCGCTGATAGTTCTACTTTAAGATTCTGGCTTGCTATATCGGTAATCTCATTTGGGTTGTTAGACGCTACACTTGTGCGCTTGGCGATCCTAACTGCTCACTCTTGATTATTTTCTGGATAAATTAAAATATAGCATCCGTACTGGATTGGGCAGGCTTAGGTGTTTCCCAGACCTCTCTTTCCCGAATTCCAAAACTGCAATCGCAGGCGGCTAAAGGGTTCCCAAGTTTTATCCAATTTTTTCTAGCGATGAAAGCGAGTTAAAGAATGTATTCGCCTTGACAAAATGTAGTCATAACGAGTACGGTTAATATAACTTCATAGTAAAGATCATTTGTAGCCAAGGAGCTAAATTCTATGTTTCCCAATCGAGAAGGACAAAAAGTTCCCAACGTTACCTTCCGGACTCGCCAAGACAACCAGTGGGTGAATCTGACAACTGAGGATTTATTTGCTGGCAAGACAGTGGTTGTTTTCTCTCTACCGGGTGCTTTTACTCCAACGTGTTCATCAACCCATCTCCCTGGCTACAACGAGTTGGCTAGAGTCTTTCATGAAAATGGCGTTGATGACATTATTTGTATTTCCGTCAATGATGCCTTTGTGATGAATGAATGGGCTAAATCCCAAGAAGCAGAGAATCTAACTTTGATTCCTGATGGGAATGGTGAATTCAGCGAAGGCATGGGAATGCTGGTTGATAAAGCTGATTTAGGGTTTGGGAAGCGGTCATGGCGTTATTCCATGCTCGTGAAGGATGGCACCATTGAAAAGATGTTCATTGAGCCAGTCGTAGAGGGAGACCCCTTTGAGGTGTCTGATGCTCAGACAATGCTCAACTATATCAATCCCGAAGCAGCAAAGCCTCAAATCATTTCCCTGTTTACGAAAGTAGGCTGTCCTTTCTGCGCTCGTGCGAAGGTGATGCTGAAAGAGCATGGGTTGGATTACGAAGAAATTGTCTTGGGCAAAGAGATTACTACTCGCTCTTTACGGGCTGTCACCGGCGCAACAACGGTTCCCCAAGTATTTATTGATGGCAAATTGGTTGGGGGTTCTGAGGCGCTAGAAGCTTACTTCAGTGCTAGATAGAAGGCTGCAAAAAACGGCTAGTCACCTCAAGTGAGCGGTTCGACTCTTAACTGAGGAAAGAGCGATCGCTACCAGGAGAAAAATCTACATGCGATCGCTCCTGTGCTTAAGTCGGTAAGCGATCGATCCTATGAAAGTAACTTCCGGTGAAAGCGATCGCTTACCTATACCAAAATCCCTGAAAGCTAACGATAACTTGTTAGAGTAAACAATAAGGGGTTAGGAAATAGGATATGGATACACAATTCCAACACCGGATGTTACCTCAAGCTACCCATGACGAGTTAGCACGCCAAAACTTTGTCAATAGCTTAAAAGGCTACCTGACCAGTCAGATCACCCCAGGAAATAAAGCAATTTACGAGAAGCAGCTTAAACCGCAGTTTGAGCAGGAGCATCAGCGATCGCCTCAAGATCGGCATGAAGTTCGCCGTCTGATGCAGCACGAACCTTATTACCGAATGTGGGGTGCGTTGCGGCGTACCACTCAAGAGATGCTGTGGGATTCAGTCAACACGAGCGTCGATCGGCAGCTTGCCGATTTGATTGAGCAGGCGCAGGACAAGGATAGCCCTTTGGGTTCTTTAACCTTAAATGCAGATTTAAAAATACCCGCCTATCACACCGCAGTCGATATTCACTGTATGCCGGGTGGATACCACAGCGAATATACCGAAAACGACATCGCAGCAGGGGCTGTCTACGATCGCGGTGTTTACGTTTATGTAATGGGTCGTCTGGGGCCAATGAACGACGACTTAGGGCAGTCTGTGGTTCGCAATTACTTACAGCCGCAGCATCCCAACTTCCGTCCTCGAAAAATTCTCGACATTGGATGTTCGGTCGGTCACAGCACGCTTCCTTACGTGGATGCTTATCCTGAAGCTGAAGTTTATGCGATTGATGTAGCGGCACCGATGCTGCGGTACGCTCATGCAAGAGCGGAGGCTTTGGGTAAGCGAGTAAACTTCTCGCAGCAGAATGGTGAGTCTACAGATTTCCCCGATGAGTCGTTCGATCTGATCGTCTCCCATATTTTGTTGCACGAAGCATCGCCACCCGCGATCGCCAATATTCTGCGCGAATGCCACCGTCTGCTAGCACCCGGTGGGCTAATGGTTCATGTGGAAGCTCCCCTTTATCAAAACATGGACCCCTACAACGCATTCATGTTTGACTGGGAAACGCAAAACAACAACGAACCTTGGTGGAGTGCCATGCGCGATCTAGACTTGGTAGCGCTGACTAGCCAAGCTGGTTTTGAAGCAGATAAAATTACCCCAACTGTTGCTGCTACAGGTGGCTGGAAAGGCACATCCCAAGGAGGCGGTTTTGGCAGTCGGGGCAATTGGTTTCTCTTGGTTGCCAGTAAATAAGTCACTAGTCATTAGTAATTAGTCATCAGTGATTAGTGAGTAACGACCTACTAAAGACTCATCATTAGACTTCTGGTAAAAATCATCGACTTTTCGATTTGATTGGGTAAAAAAGAAGGGGAAAATTAATTACCTTTATCAGACTTCTGCAAAAAGTCTGTTTTCGGCATTTTTTACCCGTTTGTTAATAACGACGAAATCCAAATAAAGTTATTTAAGAGAATTCGTAGTGATGGCAAAAAAAGCTAAGGGAAAAAAACCTATTTATTTTGAAAATCCCGAAAGCGACAAGCTACTGGCAATGGTGTTGGCGCTAACCGGCGAAGTCTCTGTCCTACACGAACGTCTCGATACAGTCGAACGATTGGCTCAAACAAAAGGTCTGATTTCGGTTGAAGAAATTGAGAATTACCAGCCAAGTGAGCAGGTAGAACAAGAGAGAGAACAGTGGCGGCAAGCCTATCTCGATCGTATTCTACGGGTTGTCAAAGAGGAACTGGATACATTAACTGAATAGTCAGAATCTCAAAGTCAGCAGTTCTGACTTTATATGTTGAGATTGATCAAATTTAAACTTGTCCCTGGTATTTTGATGATGAAACGTTGGTTGAACTGGGTTGTCTTTAGCACTAGCCTTATGGTGACGCTGCCGCTAGGAGCGATCGCTTCTGCTCAAAGTGTCATTAACAAAGCTACTTGCACCTACAATGGCAAGCCCCTTTACGGCAAAGTAAAAATTGTTGAAAGCTTGCCAGATATCAAGGTAAAGATTGTCTCATCCTCCCCCGATTTAATCGTCGAACCCGTCACTGTTTTTCCCCAACGGTGCGGTCAGTGGCAATTTGTCGAATCTTTTCCCGATCTCAAGGTGCAGATTGTCGAGAATTTTCCCGATATCCAGATCCAGTTTGTCAATAGCTTTCCTGGCGTTCGGTAAGAAACTAACGCGGCGTGCAACTTTCTGTATTTCTGCCTGCCTTGCCAAAGGAGGTTAAGAAAAAGTTGCACACCGCGTAAACTAAGAATTAAAAATTGAGGCTTTTTAATTTTTAATTGTTCCTTAGCCTGGATATTGTGCTTGCCAGCGGCGTTGGGGACCCATATCTAGATGAAGCATATAGGGCACGTACATATAGGTCGCTAAACCGCCTTCCCACCAATCCAGCATCTTTGCGAGCTGTCGCCCGGTGTAGCCCTCCACCCTGAAATCAACAGCACCGCCCGTCATCGGTTGATTTTTGGACGCGCCATGAACCTTAGCCCCAAAGGGTTTGTGATGATACCAACTGGTGATGAGGAAAGGCTTGCCAATCTGGTCTCTGGCAACTTGTAGCTGCTTGGCGAGAGCGATAATATTCTCCACAACTTCTAGATTTTCGGGGAGATGGCGATCGCCATTTGGAATCGCTTCTGCCCACGTGAAGTCACCACCCGCAATAATCGGATCGTTCAGATTTTCTGACGGAGAGGTTGCCACAGGCAACGGTTGGTTATTTTTAAGCATCAGCTTCTCCATCGCCTCCGGCCTAAGATCGGGGCTAGGACCATTTAATAAAGCTTGGTGAAACTTCTCTAACTGCTTTGGATGATTATCTTTGAACCATTGCTCAAGCTCATCAATCGCTTGATTTTGATGCTCTAAATTCTGATAAAACTTAAAGGCATTTGTTAGTTTGAACTCCATATCGGTCGATCCCTCCAGCGGGCAATTCCCTAAATACCAGCCTACCGCGCAACCTGTACCACTATTCTTTCGTTTCTCGGCTGGAGGGACAAAATCCTACTCTGGAAGATTAGAGAGACTTTCATAAAACTGGCATGTGCTCTTTCAGATTGGCTGCATCCTCCTTAAGGGGTAACTTTCCTCGTGGTTGAGGAGATGGATGAGCGCCAAAACTGGTTAAAACACTTTCCAAAGTTGGCAGGCATTGAGTCACCTTCTTCGCCCGAATGATCCCGTCCCAAACTGGCTCCAACTTCTTCCACGCCCCAGCATAGACCAAATGCCGCATCCGGCCAGACCAACGATCCTTAGCCCAAGCACCTTGGAAAATATTACTCCAACGATAAAAATCTCGATACGCTTGCCAGTAGCCTGCCTCTAGCACCTCCGGCGTCATCTTAGTTGGCTTATAAACAACATGACGAGTGTCGTATAAATCCCAGTTGGAATGAGTAATTCGTCCCTGCGCTGCCATCCGTTTGTACAAAGCAGTATCGGGATAAGGCGTCAAAATGTGAAACGTGGCAGTTTCCAATCCCTGCTGCACCGCCCATTCAACCGTGCGCGCAAACACGGTTTCATCATCGTCATCCATGCCAAAAACGAAGCTAGCATTCACCATCACGCCCAAATCCCGCAGACGGCGAATCGCAGCATTGTAATCTCGATTCAAATTTTGATATTTATGCTGTTCTCTGAGATTCGTCGGGTTAAGGGTTTCAAAGCCAACAAACAAACTGCGTAAGCCACATTCGACAGCTTTTTCCAACAATCCCGGCTGCAAGATAGATTGTACTGTTGCGGCTGCTTGCCATACGCGCCCCATTCCCTTCATCCCCTCAAACAAGGCGGCGGCGAATTCAGCGTTGCCAAACAGATGATCGTCGAGAAAATAGAGATGATGCCCTGGTAGTCGCTCAATTTCAGCCAGTGCATCGTCTACAGGTTGCGTATAGAAAGATTTGCCGCCTTTGAAGAAAGCTTCTTTGTAGCAAAAATCGCAGGTGTGAGGACAACCCCGCGACACAACAATGGAGTTAGGAATTAGGTAAAGATGGCGCTTAATTAAGTCGCGACGAATGGGAGGAACGCCGAGGAGCGATCGCAGTTTCGACTGATACACTTTACCAGGATGTCCTGCCCGGAAATCCTGGAGAAATTCAGGCCACGTATCCTCACCAGGGCCAAGAAAAATGGTATCCGCATGAGTCGCAGCTTCGTCTGGAAGTGAGGTAACGTGCAATCCACCCAGACAGATGTATGCACCTTTTTTACGGTAGTGGTCGGCTAATTCGTAAGCTCGGTAAGCTGAGGTGATATAAACCTGAATCACCGCTAAATCTGGCTCATCATCCAAATCTAGCCGCTCAACGTGTTCGTCTTGCAGGATAATCTCATCATCTTCGCTGAAAAAACTGGCAATCGTCGCTAATCCCAGTGGCGGAAACAGCGAATATTTAATCGGTCGCCAGTGGGGGCTGAGGGCTTCTGTCAAAGCCGGTAAAATCATTTTGACCTTCATTCAGAAAGCTCCTGCGACGATTGGGTAGGTTTCTGGGCACCGATTCTAACCGGCAATCTGCTTAACAGTCGCTTACGATGACGATAGTCAGGTTAATTCTTCATATCTATGACAATTGCTCAACTATTCAACGGCGCGAATCTGTTTGTTCTGCCTTTCTGGGCGCTAATGATTTTCCTACCCAACTGGGGTGTGACGAAACGGGTGATGGAATCTTATCTCCCCGTTGTGGCTTTAGCAGCTTTATATGTGTATTGGTTTTTTACATCGATTACACCGGAATCTGCTCAAGCAATGTCCAATCCTCAGCTAGCTGATATTGCTCGATTCTTTGCAGACGAGAAAGCAGCTGCGATTGGGTGGGTTCATTTCCTGGTAATGGATTTGTTCGTAGGTCGCTATATTTACTGGGAAGGACAGCGTACTGGTGTCTGGACAATCCACTCGCTGGTGCTGTGCTTATTTGCAGGGCCAATGGGGCTGTTGTCTCATATTTTGACGATGTGGGTGACAAATAAATTTTTCTCCCCAACTGGAACTGATTCTGCAACTGCCTCGACTCCAACTTCACAGGCCTAAAATCGCCGGTTAACTACCTAATTGAGAAATTGAGAATAGATATATATGCGAACCCTAGCTGTTGACATTGGCGGTAGTGGCATCAAGGTAATTGTCTTAGACGAAGCTGGAGAACCACTAACCGAACGCACTCGTGTAGAAACCCCAGTTCCAGCCAAACCGGAACCAGTGATTGATGCGATCGCTACCCTCGCTGCGGGACAAGGTGAGTTTGACCGCGTATCCGTTGGTTTTCCGGGTGTCGTGCGCGATGGCGTGACAAAAACGGCGGTAAATCTAACTCCAGAGTGGATTGGATTCGATCTGGCAACCGTGTTGAGCGATCGCTTGGGCAAGCCGGTGCGGGTGGCAAATGATGCCGATATTCAGGGAATGGGGGCAATCTCCGGCAAGGGTGTTGAGTTGGTAATTACCCTGGGCACCGGCTTTGGTTCCGCCTTGTTTGTAGACGGGAAACTGGTACCCAATCTAGAACTGGGTCATCATCCGTTTCGCAAAGGGGAAACCTATGAAGAGCAGATGGGGCGTGCTGCTTTAGATAAAGTCGGTAAGGAAAAATGGAATAATCGGCTAGAAAAAGCGATCGCGTCTCTTCAACATTTGTTTAATTACGATTCCCTTTATATCGGCGGCGGCGAAGCGAAAAAGATAACGTTTGAGTTACCGACAAATACCAAAATCGTTCCCAATGTGACAGGTTTATTGGGCGGGATTGCTTTATGGCGGGATTAGAATAAATTAAAAATGTAAAATTAAAAAATAGTCTTTTTGAAATTTTTAATTTTACATTTTTAATTCTTAATTGGAGAGCGCAATGGTACAAGCTCCTGCACCCATTTCTGAGGTTAAAACCCCAGGTTATACGACTGAATTGAGCGAACTCGCGATCGACCTGATTCGGAAAGCTGGGTGCGAGTACGGAGATGTTCGCTTCTGCACCTACCGGACTCAGAATCTTTATGCACGCGATCGCTCTCTGAGCAATTTATCGGACAATGTCAATTCTGGCTTTGGCGTGCGGGTACTGCTAGATGGCGCTTGGGGATTCGCCGCCAGCCATAATAAAACCCCCGCAGAAGTTGCCAGAATTGTTGCCTTAGCGGTAGACATCGCTAAAGCCAGCCGCCTTTCCCAACTAACGCGGGTGCAGTTAGTTCCCGTTGAAGCGCACCGCGATACTTACATCACTCCGATCCAGATTGACCCCTTTACGGTGCCAATTGCCGAAAAGGCAGAACTGCTGCTGAATGTGAACGAGCAATTGTTGAATTATGGCAGTCGTGGCATTAAGAAAGCGTACTCTTACCTCAGCTTCAGCCGCGAAGACAAAACCTTCGCTTCTACAGAAGGCTCTTTGATTCACCAAACAATCTACCGCAGCTATCCGGGATTTGGCTGCACAGCGATCGCTAATGGCGATGCTCAAAACCGCAGCTACGAACGCCCACCCTTGAACATCGGTTATGAGCATATCGATCGATCGGATATCCTTAGCCAAGTCGATCGGGTTGCGGAAGAAGCGATTGAGAAAGTTCACGCGCCGGTTGGTCCTTCGGGGATTCGTTCCACCTTAATTCTCAAGCCGACTAACTTATTTTTAACCATTCACGAATCAGTCGGACATCCCACAGAACTCGATCGAGTTTACGGCTACGAATCCAACTTTGCAGGCACCAGCTTTGCGACGACTGATAAATTGGGCAAACTGCAATATGCTGCACCTTGGGTGAATTTTAAATGCGATCGCACTCAGCCGGGAGGACGCAGTACCGCAGGCTACGACGATGAAGGAGTTGCTTCACAGAATTGGTACGTTGTCAAGGATGGCATTTTAGTAGACTATCTAACAGACCGCGAAACTGCCCATCGACTTGGACGGCTCAGCAGCAACGGTTGCGCCTATGCTGATAGCTGGTCAAGCGTGCCAATGGTTCGCATTCCTAATTTAGGGCTAGAACCAGGACAAGAGAGAGGCAGCCATACCGCCACTTTAGCCGAGATGATTGCTGACACCGAAGACGGTATTTTAATCGACGGAATTGGCAGTTTCTCCATCGACCAACAGCGCCGCAATTTCCAATTCGGCGGCGATGCCTTCTGGAAAGTCGAGAAAGGCAAAGTGGTAGGAATGCTCAAAAATGTCACCTACCATTCCATGACGACTGATTTTTGGAATAGTATTGACGCCATTGGCCCAGCTTCAGAATGGATGCAGTGCGGTGCCAACAACTGCGGCAAAGGCGAACCGATCCAAATTGCCCAAATGACTCACGCCTGCGTACCCGTGCGAGTGCGAAATATTCAGATTGGCAGTTCCTCGTGATTTGAAATGGAGATGCGATCGCATCGCTTCATCCCAGATTCAACCATCCACAAATCTCAGGATTATCGTGACCCTAGCAGCAGCACCCAGTTTAATCAGTAAAGATAGAGCTATATCCCTGTTAGAAGAAGTTATTAAACAATCGGAAGCAGAGGAGATATTTGTCAGTCTCAGCACTGGTGAAGAATCCCTCAGCCGCTTCTCGGAAAATCAAATTAGCCAAAATATCAGTAGCACTCAGTTTAAGCTCACCATCACCAGTTACTTCGGACGCAAGAGTGCCTCTAGTTCTACGACAGATTTAGATTCAGATGCGATCGCATCTGCCATCAAACGCTCGGAAGAACTCGCCCGTTTTGCCCCAGAAGATCCGGAGTGGGTGCCACTGCTAGAACCTCAAGTTTACGAAGAGCGAACCCCAGCCTTTGATGAGGTAACGGCAACCCTTTCACCCCTAACACGGGGCGAAATTATCCAGAGAGTCTGTGCGATCAGTGCAAAGGCGGGAGTGGATGGTTCGGGAACGCTGAGTACAGAAACGAACTTATATGCGATCGCAAACTCGCGGGGACTACGCGCCTGTAATCAAACGACCCAGGCAGATTTCAGCTTTACCGCTCGCATTGGGGATGGTTCCTCGTGGTCTAATCGCTCTGCTTGGGCGCTTGAACAGTTGCCAATTGAGGAATTAACCCAGCAGTTAATTGAGCGGGCAATCAAGTCGCGCCAACCCTGCGAAGTCCATCCTGGCACGTATCCAGTTGTCTTTGATGGAGCCGCTTTCGCCGCTTTGCTCCCTTGGATCGTCTGGAATTTGGATGCACGCGCGGCAGATGAAGGGCGATCGTTTATGTCTCGTACTGATGAGTCAGGCAAACCCGCGGGCAACCGCTTGGGTGAAGCCATGTTTAGCCCCATCGTGCAAGTGCAGCGAAATGCTGCTCATCCTCTGTTGCAGTTAGGCACTTTCTTTGGCGATGGATTAGGTAATGACTACAAAGAAGTAATTCAGGACGGCATCCCCCAAACTCTTTCTTACAGCCGCTACTGGGCGGCACAGCAGGGCAAAAAGCCGACGGGTGCGATGTATCCAATTGTGATGACTGGCTCAGATCAAAGTCTAGCTGACCTAATCGCCCAGACAGAGCGAGGAATTCTGGTAAGTCGGGCTTGGTACGTGCGCTACGTGAATCCTCGGTCATTAGTCGTAACGGGAATGAGTCGTGATGGCACATTCTGGATTGAGGATGGTCAAATTGCTTACCCGATTAAAAACTTACGCTTTAACCAGAGTTTGCCTGAAATGCTGCGAGATGTGGATGCTCTGGGTACAGTCCAACGCTATGGCAGCAGTATTGTGCCTGGGGTGCGGGTGGGGGCGTTTAATTTTAGCAGCGTGACTGACAGCGTTTGATTCCTGGAGGCTCTGGGCAGCTATTTAGAAGCCAGAACCAGGAGCGATAGGAATAACGCGCGATCGCAAAGTATATCGTGCCGATGATTCGGTTCCTTATGTTTGTCGGCTAAATGTCCGCTAAACCATCAATATCAACCATTTCTAGTTAATATTGAAATTCGCAGACATTCTATCAAAGCCGAGTTTTCAATTTGACCTTGTCCCACCTCAATTTTTATGACCCGGAACAGCGCCCTTGGCCCAATCCCCGTCTCGATTGTGCCAGTATCATTGGGCATACTACTCCCACTAGCACCCGTCTGTGGTTCCGGGCGTCTTCCCCTGGAGATTACTGGCTAGTATTTTCTCGCCATCAAATTCCGACCAACGGCACCCCGGAGATAATCAACGACGAAAAAGGGCATTGGTTGCGATTAACCTCTCCAAGTATTTCTCAAGAAATTTACAGCGTTACTTTTGTCCCGCTCCAACTCAATCAAGAGCATGACTTAACAGGTGTAGTAGACCTAAAAAATCTCCAACCCGATACTCGCTATTATTATGCCCTATTTCATTTAGGTAGAGAAAACCCCTGGGAACTGGGCAACGAACAAATCCTTTCGTTTCAAACGTTTCCAGACCATCCCACAGAGGTGAATTTTGGGATGTACAGTTGCCATATGCCCTACGATGAGCATCAGCTCATCAATTTAGAAATGTGGGATAAATTTAGACAAGAATTATTCGATACAAATGCTAATTTCTTGATAGGTACTGGCGACCAAGTATATGTGGATGGAGAAGGAAATAAACAATTAAACATTTGGAGCTGGTTAAAGAAAAACAAAAAACAGAACCCTTCTAAAACCGATATGATTTCCTGGTATCGGGACATCTTTCGGGGTTATTGGGGCATTCCCCAGGTGCAACAACTTTTTCAAAGTTTTCCCACCTATATGATATGGGATGACCATGAAATTATGGATGGTTGGGGTTCTTATACACTCAATGAATTAGCCGCACAGCTAGATACTTCATGGCAGTTGCGAAATACTCAAGAACATTTGCGGCTAGCAAATGAAATGTTTGAGGCTGCTAAGCAAGTTTATCAAGAATACGAACATTCTCATAATCCTCCTACAGATACCACTGTTGACCAATTTGACTATCAGTTCAATTGTGGATTTTGTGGTTTTTATGTATTAGATATGCGGGGACATCATGATTACAATCGGAAAGAGCTGCGTCTTTTGGGTGCTGAGCAGTGGGAACGTTTTGACGGTTGGCTAAATTCCCAATATAATTCTGAATCCCGCGTTTTATTTATTGTATCGCCAGTTCCAGTTGTTCACTTTAAGAGCTTTGCTGTCAATAATTTAGACATTCCCTATTGGAAATATACCGATGATTTAAGAGATCATTGGGATCATAAATCTAATTGGGCCGAACGAGATCAATTATTGAAGAAGGTTTTTGAGATTTCCCAAAAAACCAAGAAACCTATTGTATTTTTGAGCGGAGATGTACACATGGGAGCTGCTTTCAAGTTATCCCACGAGCAATCTCCATCGGCTAAAGTGTTTCAGCTTACTTCCAGCGGTATTGCCTATGCATCTTTAAGCAAATTTGCTATGCAGATATTAGAAAAGATAGTTATTGATGAAAATTTTATTGAAAGCAATGAAACTAAAAGTCCCTACAAAATAGAAAAAATACATATATGTATTAAAAATAATTTTGGTCTGCTTCATGTAAAACAACTTGCAGATGAAGAGTTATCTATTATTTTTGATTTGTTTAGTAGTGACCACGAAAAGAAAACTTTTGATAGAGAAAGAATCGAGCTAAATAAAATTTTATAGAAGTAGCGGCTTGTTAAAAGAAACTCCGTGGTTTAGCGTCCCCAAAATATTTTGGGGACGCTAAAAAACTGTTGTTGAGCCACAAGGATAAAAATAATTCAAGGAAAATCAGGTTGGTTTTATCTGAGAAGATTACTTTTCGATATCATTACATCAACGACATTTTCCATCAGATAGATATGTTTGAAGAATTATTTACAACCCCTACCGAGACTAATCTTGACTTAGCGATCGCTCGCCGTCCCCGGAAGGGAGTCATTATTGGTGCTGGTCAGGTAGGAATGGCTTGCGCTTACTCAATCCTGATTCAAAACACCTTGGATGAAATGGTGATTGTTGATGTTAATCGGGAAAAGCTAGAAGGCGAAGTCATGGATTTAGTTCACGGGCTACCCTTTGTCGAACCCAGCGTAGTGCGAGCAGGAACCCTAGCAGATGGGGAAAATGCCGATATTGTAATTGTCACAGCAGGAGCAAAACAAAAGCCAGGAGAAAATCGGTTAAGTTTGGTGCAACGCAACCTCGAAATCTTTAAAAACTTGATTCCAGAAATCGTGAGATGTTCGCCTGGAGCGATTCTCCTGATTGTCTCGAATCCCGTAGATATCATGACCTATGTTTCCTGGAAGCTTTCTGGGTTGCCGAGTTCTAGTGTGATTGGTTCGGGCACCGTATTAGATACGGCTCGTTTTCGCTATTTATTAGCCCAAAAGTTACAAGTTGACCCGCGTAGTTTGCACGCCTACATTATTGGAGAACATGGAGACAGTGAAGTTCCCGTTTGGAGCAAAGCCAATATTGCGGGAATGAATTTATTAGATGTTCATGACAATAATGATTTAACGAAAACTGCACAAATTGACGAAATTTTTCAACAAGTCAAGAACGCCGCCTATGAGATTATCCAACGCAAAGGAGCAACTTGCTACGCGATTGGTTTAGGCGTTACTCAAATTGTGCAAGCAATCTTACACAATCAAAACCGAGTTTTGACTGTTAGTAGTTTGATAAATGGTCTTCACGGAATTAATGATGTTTGTCTAAGTCTGCCTGCGGTGGTGAATCGTCAGGGTGTCACTAGGGTTCTGAATTTCTCTTTGACTTCCACGGAGTCAGAACAATTGCAACGATCTAGTCAAATTCTGCGCCAAACGATTGAACAACTCAACCTTTAATCTCTCAGCTACTAGTTTGAGAGGATGTTTGAAAAGTAGTATAGGAATCTTAAATTATTCATAAAACCTTTCGTCTCTCCTCTTTCTCTTCCTTAGAGCTGCATAGCAGCTCAGCCTGCGCCTTAGCGCTGCATAGCGCCGCCAACGCGATTAATTCTGACAAACCCCTTTAGGATCGCTAGATGAGCTTCTCCTAGGGGCTACTTATGTGGTAGCCGCCCGGATGTGAAAGGCGGTACATCTGGATGCTGTTATAACCGGCTTCCCGCATATCCTCTGGGCGGGTGGAGTCGATGGGGAGAGCAATATGTGTTGGATGCAATGTTTTTAGGGAGCCGGATTGCGTCTCTACTCCTTGAAGAGCGGCATTGCTCTGGCTTGCTGAGTATATTTACTCAGCCATTTGGTTCAGGATGAGCAATTTTCCCTCCAGCAACTTGATATAGCTGTCGCCAGTTCAGTTAGGACGTAGAGTGGTGATAGAAGTGACTGGAAACTCTGTGATGGCAAAAGCTTACAGTTATGACTTACGCCGGAAGGTCATCCAAGCAATCGAGTTAGATGGACTCAACAAGAGTGAAGTGAGCGAG
>NZ_JACJTV010000053.1 GCF_014698845.1 Coleofasciculus sp. FACHB-1120
TCCCGCTTAGTGCGAAAAACCTTGTCGTTCTCCAAGTCATTAGACAACCATATCGGTGCTATCTGGTACTTCATTCATCATTACAATACATCATTACTTATTTAGCATTACCAAAAAGTGATCGACCAAGCGACACGGGAGCTGATTGACCGATTGCTGTTGGAACGCATCTCTCTGGCTGGGATCGCTCGGGTCGTCCAGGTTTCTGAACAATGGCTGCTTTCCCTACGTTAATGAGAAATACGCTCAGGTGCCCCGAAGCGTGCAGACGGCACCCAAAAAAAGGGGAGCCTAACGATTCAATGCGATGAATTATGGTCATTCGTGGACAACACTCGTGAACAAGCAGTGGGTCTGGTTAGCTCTTGATACAAACACTCGTGAGATTGTCGGCGTTTACATTGGCGCACGGGATGAAGCCGCAGCACGCAAGTTATGGGAATCTTTGCCTCCGGTTTATCGCCAGTGTGCCATCACCTATACCGACTTTTGGGCAGCCTATGGGGCAGTGCTACGCCCGCAAACGACATCGAGCCGTTGGTAAAGAAACTGGAAAAACCAGCTACCGAAGAGCGATTCAACAATACGTTGAGGCAACGGGTATCTCGGCTAGTCCGAAAAACCTTGTCCTTTTCAAAATCGTTGGAGAACCACATTGGTGCTATCTGGTATTTTATCCATCACTACAATGCATCATTACTTGTTTAGCACTACCCCGGGGTGTTTTAGGGGCGTTGATTGGACACTTCTTTGGACAGCAAGAGCGACAGGTTGAAGTCGAAATTAGTCAACCCACCGGCAGAAAAAGGCTTTCAGCTCGAACAAAAGCGATGGATTGTAGAACGAACTTGGACGAGGGAGCGACAATGCGAGAATCTTGACTCGTGACTATGAGCGGCTACCAGAAAACTATGAAGGAATGATTTACGTCGTCATGATTCGGTTAATGCTCTGGCGTTTAACAAAGAATCGTCGAACCTGGGAATCTAAAACCACTTAACAGACATTTACAAACAGTTTCTGAGATTAGCTAACAAATTTTAATTCCGCAAGAGGTCTATTGAAAATCGGCTGCATTGGCCTAAAGACGCGGTTCTCCAGGAGGATGAGGCTCCCTTGTGCGATGGTTATGCCCTTGCTAATTTCGCCATTGTGCGGACAATCGTACTGAATTTGTTTCGTCAAGCGGGTTTCCCTTCTATCACTAAAGGGCTTCGACATTTATCTCATGATGTACATCGTTTATTTTCCTTTTTTCAATGAATCAGCCCTGCCCTTAAAAAGGGGGGCTAGGGGGATCAAAACGTTGTGGGGCAACATTAGAAAACTTGTGGGCAATAGACGTATTGGTGGCAAGTAATAAAAGCGCAGACTAAGTGAAAATCAAGGCGGTTGTAACCTTCCAACAGGTTGCAACCGCTTGGTGCAAGAGGTGAGGTTTACCCTTTCTGAAGGGGGATCAATGAACGGGTTGCAACTGATACCTCAGATGGAAGGTGGGCAGAAATAGCGCCAGTAGGATTTGAGGGAGATATTGAATGAGATGCAGACATTATTAAAGAAAGAAACAAATTAATTGCTTGGACTTCGGGTGAAGGCGCAGAGGTTGCGATCGCTAGTTCTATCTGCTGCTAGCGCTTGGCAATGATTGATAAGCGTCCAGTGCGTCTGAAGTAAAAGCGCGATCGCTCAATTGCTTGAACTCGCAAGATGGCAGTGAATCGCAATGTGCTTTCACCGTTTGTTGAGAGAAATTTGCCATGACTCTTAAAATAAAAGTTTTTTCTGACTACGTTTGTCCATACTGTTTTCTAGCCGAGTTCCCCCTAAAAGCAGCGATTCAGGACAAGGACGTTGAAGTTGAGTGGATACCCTTCGAGCTTCGACCTTATCCACAACCAACGCTGAAACCGGAAGACGATTATCTTCAAACGGTTTGGAAACAGTCAGTCTATCCGCTAGCGAGAAAAATGGGTGTTGAGATCAAACTGCCAAGTATCTCGCCGCAACCACATACGCATCTAGCGTTCGAGGGTTATCAGTACGCTAGAGAACATGGTAAAGCTAACGAATACAATGACCGTCTTCTCCGGGCGTTTTTTCAAGAAGATCGGGACATTGGCAATATCGAGATTTTGACGCAGTTAGCGGGAGAAATTGGGTTGGATGGAAAAGAGTTTAGAGAATCTTTGGAAACCCGAAGGTATAAAACAGCTCATCAGCAAGCATTAGAACAGACTCGCAAAGAAATCGGTATTACCTCAGTCCCGACATTTATGATTGGCGATCGCATTTTGCCGGGTTTGTTAAGTCAAGAAAGCTTGGAACGGGCGATTAATCAGGCAGTGGAGGGCGAGCTTAGCCAAAAATAGCGCCAAAGCACAGCGCTAAAGCAAGATGCATCGAACATCGTAGCAGTGATTTGTCTGTAGCAGCAATTTGTCTAAGGCAAGGCTAAACCACTGCAAGAAAGGACGACTCTAGTAAATTACAGGAGATACAATATGGCAATTCTTTCAGGACGAGCTTGGATTACGGGTGCGAGTAGTGGCATTGGCGCAGCGACAGCCAGAATATTGGCTCAGAACGGAGCGAAAGTCGTTTTGTCGGCACGCCGCACCGAGCAACTCGAACAGCTTTCCCAGGAAATTGAACGTGCAGGTGGTCAGGCGATTATCAAACCCTTGGACGTAACCGACCGGGAAGCTGTGGCACAGGTGGGGGAGGAACTTGAAACAATGGGTGGCGTGGACATCCTAATCAATAATGCTGGTTTAATGCCTCTGGCACCGATGCTGGAAGGGCGCGTGGATGAGTGGGAGCGGATGATTGATGTGAACCTGAAGGGACTCCTGTACACCATTCATGCTGTCCTTCCTGGCATGGCTAAGCGCAAGCACGGTCATATTGTAAATCTGGGATCGGTGGCTGGACGCTTTGCTTTTAAAGGGGGGGCTGTCTATTGCGGAACTAAATTTGCGGTACGCGCTATCTCAGATTGTTTGCGCCAGGAAGCAATTGAATATGGCGTGCGGGTGACGGACATTGAACCGGGCGCAGTGGCGACTGAACTTGCCGATTCAATCAAGCATGAGGCAACCAAAGAAGCTGTGACCGGACAAGGCGGTTTTTATGCTCCGGGTGCGGATATCCTGCAAGCAGAAGATATTGCTAACGCGATTCTTTACGTGGTGAGCCAACCTGAACACGTCAACATCGGTGAGTTGTTGATTCGTCCACGGATTCAGGAACTCTAACGAATTTAACCGGAAGGATCGGCGTAGAGCAGCGCCAGGTCGAGGTCCTTGGTCAAGGAACTTTCGCACTCGTTCCCTATCTGAGATAGGGAACGAGACACAAATACAGATATCGATTTTATTGCGCGGCAAAGTCAGGACGGCGATCGCTCCAAAGTTTTGCAGCTTCTAGTTGTGCGGCGAGGGCAATCAACGTGGTTTCGTCGGCAGGGCGTCCCACCAACTGCACGCCGATTGGCAACCCGTTGGCGTCAAAACCAGTCGGAAGTGAGATTGCAGGCTGTCCGGTGGCATTGAATGGGGGACACGGAGCGATCCACTGAATGATTTTCTGCAATTTTTCCTCCGGATTCAGGTGCGCCCACTCCCCAACCCGAATTGGCTGATGCATATAAGTTGGCACTACCAAAACGTCATAGTTGTCAAAAAAGGCAACAATGCGCCGCGCCATAATTTGCATCTGAGCAACCGCTTGCAGATATTCACCCGCAGAACCGGATTGCTCTAGCATCCAGCGATTCATCGGTTCCAAGTAGTCGCCGGGAATCCCCGTCGCTGCCACACCAGCTTGCCAAACTTTGGAAAAAGGTTTGATCAAATCGGTAAAGTCTGGACATCCGGGTTCAACGGTATGACCCATTTCTTCTAGCAATTGCACAGTTTTTTGGACTGCTTGCCCAGATGTCGAATCGGCTTCGCCTATAGGGGGAATTGCTGTAGAAAAAGCAATCCGCAAAGACCCCAATTTTTGGGCAGTTGCAGCAAGAAAAGTCGTTTCAGGATCGGGCAACCAGTAAGGATCGCCTGCGACATAACCAGACATGACATCCAGAAGGGCGGCAGCATCGGCAACGTTACGCGCCAAGCAGCCATTGGTTGCAATGCCATTTAGATGATCGCCCACGGGTGCATACGACACCCGACCCCTGGAGGGCTTAATGCCGACTAAACCGCAACAAGCGGCGGGACCGCGCACCGAACCGCCGCCATCAGAACCTTGAGCTAGAGCGCACAACCCCGCCGCCGTAGCCGCCGCTGCGCCACCACTCGATCCCCCTGGTGTATAGTCGAGATTCCAGGGATTCCGGGCGGGTGGAAACGCCGGAGGTTCTGTATAAGGGAAAGAACCTAGTTCGGCTGTCGCCGTCTTACCGAGAATCGTAAACCCCGCCAGCTTAATCCGCGTCACCACGGCATCATCATAAGCGGCGATTTTGTCCATCAGCGCCGCTGTTCCGTAGGTACAACGAACACCAGCAACGGGGTTGAGGTCTTTAATCGAAATGGGTACCCCAAAAAAGGGCGGAAATTCCTCTGTGTTGCCTGCCAAGGCTTCCGTCTTTGCCTTGGCATCGGCAAGCGCCATATCTGCCATGACGGTAAAATAACTCCCCAGTTGGGAATCCAGTCTCTGAATACGTTCCAGGTAAAGTTCCACCAACTCTAGCGGTGATACTTGTTTGCTGCGGATGAGCCGCGCCTGTTCTATCGCTGGGGTAAAAGCTAAATCTGTTTGATTCATGGGAACTTTGGGCGATCGCTACTTGATCTTGAACGCCTGAGCGCGTCTAGGCAATAAAATCCTAGCTTGCCAATAAACATTGTTTCACGCTAAAGACATGACCGATTATTAGCCAACAGGCGATATTTTGTGGTGGGCAAGAGCGAGCGCGCTTTCCGGAAGCCTTTAATTACTGGCATTTCAGCCGTTTTCTGGACTTACGGCTATTTATTGCTGTTGGTTTTGAAATTGATGAGGATTTTTAGTTTCGGTTATCCTATTGTTTTGGATTGTACCGCTGGTAAGCAATGCAATCAGCGCCACAATCACAAAAATCATTAAAAAAAACTCCCACCCATTGGCTTGATTAATCTGGCGCTCTTGTTGACACTTTAAACAAATGTAATGATTCTCATCCCGTGAATCTTGAATCCAAGGGCAATATAATTCTTGACATTTTTGCATAACATAACTCCCTTTTTGTGAATAGATGAATGTTGGCAGTAGGGGCTAAATTTCTACCTGGTGACTACTGGGTGCGCTTTTTCCCTGAGAGCATCCCGAATTTGCAAATTCCCACAGACTAGAATGCGGCTATACTAACCAAGTCCTCCTGCGCGGACTTAATTCAAATTCAGCCTGCGAAGGCAGGCTTTGTTTGTGTAGCCGCGATTTCCAATCGCCAGGTATTTGTTTTTGCTCTTGACTTGTTAAGAGCGACGGTATTAGAAAAAATGGAAGTTTTAGGATGAAGCCTGTATATACAGGCTTCGCTAGTAGTTATTCAATTAAACCAGGGCTGTGAAAATGCAGGGATACGACTTTAGAGCTGCTTTTGTTGATAATAGAGTGGTACTCGTAACGCTCGGTACAAACGATATCTCCTGCTGATACCTCAACTTCGCGGTCTAGCTTTAGTTCTTGGTCTTCGGTCATTTTAAAAAATTGCGATGTCAGAGTTCCTTGGAGGACGAGCGCGACTTCTAGGGATTGACCGTGACGATGAATTATCGAGCGCTGCTGGGGTAAGGAAGCAACAACTAGAATAGAGATAAACTCATTACCTAGAAGATTTTTCAAGCCAACTCGATCTGGTTTGAACAAGGTATTTTTCTTAACAAGGTTGAGTAAGCTATCGCTCCGATCTAGCTTTTCTACGAGAGTTTTTAGCTGTTGAGCGGTCATCAAATGCAGTGGAATATCTGCTACTTGCAATAAAAATTGAATTAATAAATCTTTAGATTGCGAATCATTTTCATGATTGACAATTGAGTTGCGGGAAGTGAAAATTTGTAGGCTCACAGTTTCAATTACTCCAATGGTAAAGGGTAAGGGCAACACTACTTTATCTGCTTGAATATCAACTAATAAATAAGCTGGTAGTTGTTATTTACAACTGTAATCAAATATTTGATAGCTTGGGTAGACAAATATAGATTTAAATAGAATGGTGACACCAAGTAGATTTAAGTAGACCGACGTAGAATTACGTGAATTTATCATTGCCGACTCTCAAGCTTAAACATAAAATGGGGATAATCTTTCACTAGAGAGCTAGGCAATGAATATCCCCAAATATGAAGATTATGAGGAAGATTTTCTCAAAGCAATGGTCACGCGGTTTTGCTTTTCTGGGAAGACAGAACTTGCGTTTGTGCAACGCCTGCTGGAAGACAATACCGATTTAGATGATAAGAAATTAGCAGAAGTTTTAGAAAAAAATTTGATTCAAGAAAATCAGGCAGGTAATGCGGCTACTATTTTCCGGGATCGTTGGATAGCAATTTGTCGCAAGCTAGCTGACGAGGGATGTGACTTTAATGGAGCCGCAAAATACCGTTGGAAAATAGCCAAGCGGTGGCTGCGTGAAGAAATATTTCCCCAGTGGGCAAGAGAGCAAGGTTTCATAGAACCCTTAGTGATTACTGCCGATGAATGCTGGCAGCAAATACTAAAAAAATCTATTCCTACTAACAAAATGGGGCCAGTCCTGGCTGGCGTTGGCGTGCTGGATATGGGCAGCGATTACGAAGAATGCGTGCGTTTGGGGAGTTATATTCGCTTTGAAGTAAATCTGGAAAAGGCTGGTTATTTGCTGCTGTTGGAGAAAGGAACTACAGGCAGATTTTGGTGCCTTTGTCCGTCAGGTTATGCTCCTGAGCCATATTTGCCTGCTGGAGTAGCGGTTTTACCGCAGCCAAATTCGCCAAAAAAATCCTTTAAGGTAACTGGCGATATTGGTTTAGAGCAAATTGTAGCGGTAATTAGTAAGGATAAGCCAAACTTAGATTGGTTGCCAGAGGGAATTAATCCACCATTGCAACTGCAAGCCAATCATTTGAACCAATTAATAGAATATCTGGATCGCAGTCGAGATTGTCAGGTTCTCTACACAGAATATACCGTCACCGCTCAATCATAAACGCAAAATACAGGAGAGAAACACAGGTGGACGAACAACGTATCGCAGCTTATTTAGATTTAATTCAAAAACTGCTGAATTGTCCTAGTGGAGAGGAATTAGAAACTTTGCATGTTTACCCAAATTTTATAGACAATGGTTTGGTAGCTGTGATGGAATTGGTAGCAGCTAAGATGGCAGAAGCTGGCGAAGCAAATGCTGATTGGTTGCAAAGTTTTGCTGGGCAATTAGGGGGAGGAATTCAGGGTTTAAGTCAACTAAACCAACAGGTTATACAGCTCTATCATCGTGGTGAGTATGCTGAGGCGGCAATTATTGCTCAGCAATCCTTGGAGTTAGCAAGACAAATTTTGGGAGCAGAACATCCCCAAGTTGCTGGTAGTTTGAATAATTTGGCGGAACTTTACCGTACTCAAGGGCGATTTAGCGAAGCGGAACCGTTGTACTTGGAAGGATTGGCGATGAGCAAGCGCTTGTTGGGAGCAGAACATCCCGATGTTGCTACCAGTTTGAACAATTTGGCGATACTTTACCAGTTACAAGGACGATTTAGCGAAGCGGAAAGGTTGTACTTGGAAGCATTGGCGATGAGCAAGCGCTTGTTGGGAGTAGAACATCCCAATGTTGCCCAAAGTTTGAATAATTTAGCGGCACTTTACAACTCACAAGGACGATTTAGCGAAGCGGAACGGTTTTTGGTGGAAGCATTGGCGATGAGGCAGCGCTTGTTGGGAGCAGAACATCCCGATGTTGCTACCAGTTTGAATAATTTGGCAGAACTTTACCTTACTCAAGGGCGATTCAGCGAAGCGGAACCGTTGTACGTGGAAGCATTGGCGATGTACAAGCGCTTGTTGGGAGTAGAACATCCCGATGTTGCTACCAGTTTGAATAATTTGGCTGGATTTTACCAGTCGCAAGGGCGATTTAGCGAAGCAGAACCGTTGTACGTGGAAGCATTGGCGATGAGGCAGCGCTTTTTGGGAGCAGAACATCCCGACGTTGCTACCAGTTTGAATAATTTGGCGGCACTTTACCGTACTCAAGGACGATTTAGCGAAGCGGAACGGTTTTTGGTGGAAGCATTGGCGATGAAGCAGCGCTTGTTGGGAGCAGAACATCCTGGCGTTGCTATCAGTTTGAATAATTTGGCGGCACTTTACAACTCACAAGGACGATTTAGCGAAGCGGAACCGTTGTTGGTAGAAGCTTTGGTGATGAGCAAGCACTTGTTGGGAGCAGAACATCCCGACGTTGCTACCAGTTTGAATAATTTGGCGGAACTTTACCAATTACAAGGGCGGTTTAGCGAAGCGGAACCGTTGTACTTAGAAGCATTAGCGATGAAGCAGCGCTTGTTAGGAGCAGAACATCCCGACGTTGCTATCAGTTTGAATAATTTGGCGGAACTTTACCGTACTCAAGGACGATTCAGCGAAGCGGAACCGTTGTTGATAGAAGCTTTGATGATGAGCAAGTGCTTGTTGGGAGCAGAACATACCCAAGTTGCTACCAGTTTGAATAATTTGGCGATACTTTACCAATTACAAGGGCGGTTTAGCGAAGCGGAACCGTTATGCTTGGAAGCTTTGGCGATGAGCAAGCGCTTGTTGGGAAAGGAACATCCCGACGTTTCTGGCAGTTTGAATAATTTGGCGGCACTTTACAAGTCACAAGGACGATTGAGCGAAGCGGAACGGTTTTTGGTGGAAGCATTGGCGATGAAGCAGCGCTTGTTGGGAGCAGAACATCCCGACGTTGCTATCAGTTTGAATAATTTGGCGGAACTTTACCGTACTCAAGGACGATTCAGCGAAGCGGAACAGTTGTACTTGGAAGCATTGGCGATGAACCAGCGCTTGTTGGGAGTAGAACATCCCGATGTTGCTAGGAGTTTGAACAATTTGGCGTTACTTTACTGTTCACAAGGACGATTCAGCGAAGCGGAACCGTTGTACTTGGAGGCTTTGCCGATGTGGAAGCGCTTGTTGGGAGTAGAACATCCCGATGTCGCTGGCAGTTTGAATAATTTGGCGGCACTATTGGCAGCCACTAACCGCTTTACTGAGGCGCTGGCACTGATGCGCCAAGCTAGCCAAATCGAAGATAGTATGATTAGCCAAATCTTTGCTGCCAGTTCGGAAAGCGATCGCCTCGCCTATCTTGAAACTATTAGAGGTAATTTGAATGGGTTTCTCTCCCTAGTTCATCGCCACCTGTCCGACTCTGGGGAAGCGAAGCAAGCAGCATTGGATTTAGTGTTGAAACGCAAAGTTTTGACTGCCACCGCCCTAGCTACTTTCAACTCTGCCGTATACAGTGGGCGCTATCCCCACCTCGCCACCCAGTTCCAGCAATGGCAATCTTTCCTGGCTGAGGAACTCCACCTCATATATTCTCCACCTTTACCCAACCCAGAAATTCCCCCCGAAGCATTTCGCGCTCAACAAGCCGCTTATCAACAGCGCCTCACCCAGCTAAAAGCAGAATGCAAAAAGTTAGAAAAGCTATTGGCATCGCAGGTGCCAGAAATCCAACTCCAGCAGGAACTCCAAACTGCTAACTGTCGCGCTGTCGCTTTGGAGTTGCCCGCAGGCTCAACCTTAGTAGAATTTGTGCGATTTGATGTTTATGATTCCCAGGCAATTCTGGCGCGTGGAGATGCACGATGGCAACCCGCCCGTTACCTGGCTTTTGTCTTGCCAGCGCAACAGCCAAACTCTGTAGAGATGATTGACTTAGGGGAAGCAGAACACATCGACGGACTGATTCAAGTTTTTCGGTCGTCGGTGTCTGTGAGCAGTGACACCCTGGATCATGGATACTGGGAGGACGACGACGAGACATTCCTCAAATACGATTGCGATCATACTTCTGCCATAGCCTTGCGGCAAGCAGTGTTTGACAAAATTAGCACAGTATTAAGTGACAGCAAATATCTGCTACTTTCTCCTGATGGAGGACTGAACCTAGTGCCATTTCAAATTCTCCCCAGCGACGGTACGGGTAAGCAACTGCTGATGGACAATTACACCATCAGTTACTTCACCGTCGGGCGCGATATCCTGCGCTCAAAAGTTCAGCCGACGCGCCCCGCCTCACCACCTCTCATCATCGCCGACCCTAAGTTTAACTGGGCAGGGGAGCTGGAAACCAAAATACTTCCACAGGAAAGCCAGAAAGTAAAATCACTCAGCATCCTATCAGACTACCCGTTTCGCCCCGCCCCAGGTACTCGCTTTCTTGGCGAAGCTGTTGCCCAGAAACTAAGGGTAAAGACCTATATGCAAGAAGAGGCACTAGAATCTCTCCTTACCAATCAGTCGCCCCGCATCTTGTTGATTGCTACTCACGGCTACTTTTCTGGGGAGAAAGACTATCTGAATTTAATTCAAAAATTGCTAAATTCTCCCAACGGAGAGGAACTAAAGATATTACAGAAGAACCCCAAGCTGCTAGATCGAGAGTTACTGGCATTAATGGAAGAAATATCAACAAAGTTGGCAGAAAATGGCAACCAGAATACAGCCGATTGGTTGCGAAACTTCGCGGTACAAGTAACCGAGAGAGTTGACAATTCCCAAGCATCCTCAAGCCAAAATTGCGATCGTCTCGCCACAACAAAAGTAGAAAACCCGATGCTGCGTTCTGGACTTGCCCTCGCAGGTGCCAACATTTGGATCAACGGTGGCAATCTTCCCCCAGAGGCGGGCAAAGGCTTGCTGTTTGCCCAGGATGTAACGGGACTAGATTTGTGGGCGAATGAAGTTACCGTCCTGTCTGCCTGCAATACGGCAATTGGCGATATCAAAATTGGCGAAGGAGTCTTTGGCTTGCGTCGCGCCTTTGCAGTCGCTGGTTCAAAAACTCTAGTAATGAGCCTGTGGCCTGTACCAGATAAAGTAACTGCGCTCCTAATGCAGCGTTTCTTTGACAACTTGCAGTGCGGTCTGGGTCGTGCCGATGCCTTACAGGAAGCCCAAAATTACATCCGAACGATTACCGTCAAAGAATTGCGCCTGTCTGAGTTAGGTGTTGAGGTGCTATCAGAACTGCTGTGTCCAGAAAAATTACCACCACAAACCAGTATCTCTTGTCAAGAGGAAGATAGACTGCTAGAGCATCCTTTCTTCTGGGGAGCATGGGTTTGCCAGGGAGACACCACAGCTTTAGCGTCAGCGACGCTTCTAACCTAAAGTATCCGGCTCGACACCAAGCGATCGCAGTTGTTCTGCCAGTCTTTCTGCTGCCTCTTCTGGGGTAAGAACTAGAGAACCTTTTGGGATAAAGTAGCGCAATTTTCCGGCTTCTATACCCAAATACAAATCTAGAACCTCACTCCACAGCCAGCCTTGAGGGTTGGGCGCGATCGCTTGATATTGTTCTCCTACCAACCGGAAACCTGCTAACTCTAAACTTTCGGGATCGAACCAAAAGTATTCTGGCGTGCGAAAGCGGTTTTGATACAACTCTTTTTTGAGATTTCGGTCAATGCTAGCAGTCGTATTTGACAATAATTCGATAATTAAATCGGGATATTTGCCTTCTTCCTCCCACACTACCCAAGATGGTCGCTCTTTTTTTTCTGTGTTTTTCACCAGGAAAAAGTCTGGTCCTCTAAAGTCTCGATTTCGCAATTGCTGGCGACTAAAATAAACTGTCAGATTAGCGCCAATAAAAAAATCATTGCGTGAAGCGAAGCTATCGCCCTTAGGCGAATCGCGCCAAAACCATTCTAAGCAACTTACCAATAAAGCTAGTTGCTTGTAGTGCAAAGAACTTTCCATTTCTGGTTCATCGCTCAAAAGTTTTGTAGCATCTGGCATTTGTGCTTCTAATTCTTGCGCTGTTTGGTACATATTGCCACCTGCTCATAGCTATTTTAAATTTCAAATTTTAGAGATGAGAATAGAATTTGTATCAAGATGCGATCGCTTTACCAACTTATTCTATAAAAATAAACAAAGCCCGCATAGGCGAGCTTTGTTTGTATACTCCCAGCATTTTATGCTGCGGGTCAATCCATGTAACGATTCGCTAAACTTTCGAGCGGTCGGTCAAAATCTCATATCCATCTTCCGTTACCAGCACGGTATGCTCAAACTGAGCTGACAGGGCATTATCCACCGTCACTGCCGTCCACTTGTCGGATAAGATACGGGTAAATTTTGACCCAGCATTTAAAATCGGCTCAATTGCCAAAGTCATTCCAGCCCGAAGCTTGACATTGGGCATCTCGCGGGTGCGGAAATTAAACACAGACGGTTCTTCGTGCAAATTCCGCCCAACACCGTGCCCGGTGAAGTCTTCCACAATACTAAAACCATTGCCTAACACATGGTCTTGAATGGCACCTGCAAGGTCGAGCAAGTAGGCTCCAGCTTTAACTTGTTCAATTCCTTTGAAAAGCGCTTCTTCTGCCACGCGGATTAACTTAGCCGCTTCTGGTGTCACCTCACCCACGGCAATGGTAATGCAAGAATCACCGTGATAGCCCTGGAAATAAGCACCTGTATCGACTTTCAAGACATCGCCAGTCCGAATCACTTTTTTGGGGTTGGGAATCCCATGCACGACTTCATTGTTGATGCTGGAGCAAATCGAACCGGGGAAACCGTGATATCCCTTAAAACTGGGCGTTGCCCCCATTTCGCGGATGCGCTTTTCGGCGTAAGCATCTAAATCCGCCGTTGTCATACCGGGCTGCACCATCTCTTGAATTTCTTTCAGCACGGTTGCCACAATCTTCGCCGCCTGTCGCATGATTTCAATTTCACGCTGTGACTTAATTTCAATGCCACGGCGTTGTTTTTTCTCGCGGGGAGGTTGAGCGGGTTGGAAAAGCAGATTGTTCAGGATGTTCATTTGACAGATGGCGAGTGGTGGGATGTCAACAGGGTAAAGCGATCGCTCCTCCCGCCTGCTTCTGGGGTGATTGACGACTGAGGAAGCACTCTCCCTGTTAATTTGTCAGGTATTTATTATCTTAAGTTAACTTTGTTGAAACCATTCCTAGGGCGGGAGGCTCCACGGTTGTTCTCGCATCTTAATCAGTTCGCGATTACAGCTATCAACTGGTATTAAGGCTGGTTCTGTCGCGCTGCCATCAACTCCTTGAATCGAGGCTTAAAGGCTTCAATTGCCTCCTGAGTGGGCTGGGTTTTTTGCCATGCAGGACGTTGCACCAAGTTCTCACACCAGGCACTCAGTTTAGGATGGTTATCCAGCGATACGCCTAGCATGGGCAACAACGGCACCATCGTTCCGGCGACAATCTCAGCGAGGGTGAGACTAGGGCTACCCGCAAAGTATCGATCTTCGCCCAGTAAACTCTCAAAAAAGTTCAATACTGTCAGAATTTTCTGCTTTGACTGCTCCAACTGCTGTTCGTCTGCATCCAAGCCCATCATTTGATTCGCGAATGGGTTTATGGCAGGCAACAGTTCGTTGACAGTCACCATTTCCACCATCCGCACGGTTGCTAGCGCCTTGACATCCGTAGGTAGTAAGGCAGGCGTGGGATATTTTGCCTCTAGATAGTCAAGGATGGCTAAAGATTCTATGACGTTAAAGCCATCATCCACTAAAACTGGAATGTGGTGGAAGGGATTCATCGCTAGAAATTCTGGGTGAAATTGATCGCCATCCATATTCAGCGATACCAGCTCAAAGGGAATTTCTTTCTCCAGTAGCGCCACCCATACGCGCCTTGAGTTGGCGGAAAGGGGAGTGTGATAAAGCTTCAGCATCAGGATACCTCTCCAGAACTTATTTCCCAGGATACTCACTCACTCGACTGGCAACGAGCGCGATCGCGTCCTATGCAACTTTATCGCAGACTTCCCTTTCCCTATTCCATCTTGCTGCTAAGAAACACTAGCGAACCGTCTTTAAGCCCTCAACTTTATCCATAAATAAATCAGTGAAAATGCTCATGATTGTGCGCTTACGCACCTTCAGGTTAATACTCACCGACATCCCAGATTGCAGCCGGACTTCTCGACCTTTAATTAAAAGAGACTGCTGATCTAAGCTAACTTTGGCAGGAAACGTATAATAAGGGCGGATCTGTTCAGGTGGTAGAGCATCCGATCCAATCCAGGTTAAACGCCCTTTCGTATCGCCAAATTCCCGGAATGGAAAAGAGTCAATTCTAATATCTGCTTCCATTCCTTCTTTTACAAAGCCAATATCTTTATTGGTGATGAAAACTTTAGCAACTAGGCTGTCACTTGGAACAATTTTTAAAATGGGTTCGGTAGAATTGGTAACAAAACCTGGTCCCTGAGCTTTTAGCTCAAAGATAGTTCCATCTACTGGAGCTTTAATTTCTTGGTATTTTAAGTTTTGTTCTGCTTGGCTCATTTGGCTGTCAATTTCTGCCAAGCGTTTGTTATTTTCTACAATTGCCTTGTTTAGCTGATCGTCAATTTCTGCCAGACGTTTTTCATTCTCAGCAATTTTGGTTTGCAAGTCTTGTTTCGTCAAAGCGATGGTATTTTGCAGCTTTTCATTCGCTTGCGCGATCGCTAGCTGTAATCGCTTGTGTTCCTGAGTTAGTTGATCCACCTCAGCTTGGCGAGTGCGTACATCCTGCTTCTGTTTCAGGAATTGCACGCGGGAAACTGCTCCTTGCTTCATGATCGGTTCTATATCGTCGAGAATCCCCTGATTCACCTCTAATAAGTCTTTGGAACTCGCTAACTCTACCTGAGTTTGACTTAATTGCTTTTCCAATTGCTCAGCTTCCAACCTAGCTGTCGCAACGCGAGAATTTAGTTCTGCTAAGCTCGATTGAAAACGCTGCTGTTGATCAACGCTAAGATTTGTTCCCTTGGAAGAACCTCTTAGTTGAGCGCGATACAGTTGATTTTCGGATGCTAAAGAGGAGCGTACTTTAGTCAGAGAGACTAACTCTAATGGCAGCTTTAGTTGACCAGTCTCTTCATCTATCGCCGTGGGGAAACCTGCGCCTTTTATTTGCGAACGATAAAACTGATTTTCCTGCTTTAATGCTGTCTGAATTTTATTCAGGGAAGTCAACTGAGCCTGAGCCGTTTTTGCGTCTAAACTTAGCAGCTTATCTCCTTTTTTTACTCGTTGGCCATCCTTGACGTAAATTTCTTTTACTACACCTACTATTGGAGCTTGAACTTCCTTAACAGCACCTTGAGGTTCCAGTTTGCCAGTCGCAGGGATGGCTTCCTCAATTTGGAAAACAGAAGCCCAAACTATCACAAAAGTTGTCGTTCCCATGATTCCCCAAATGATGGCGCGAGACCAAGTTGGGGATTGTTGAAGAATAACGGCTTGATCGAAGTTGTTTGAGGTAGAAGCGGGTGGCGTTACTTCCTGATTAGGATTAGGAGTTGGAACTGTTTTGGGCACTAAAGAGAGATGCTGGTTAGATTGTTTTCCATTTTGTTGAAGCATAGCTGACAATAGTTTTGAGGGCTGAGGACTGAGGAGTGTTAGCGAAGCGGTGCTGTGTTTGCAGACTGAATAATAGAGAGTGGGAGTGGGAGAGGGGGAGTGATTAGCTACCCATTAGCAATTCCCATTCAGATTTCTATAGTTGAGCTTCTTGTTGTTGATACAGACAGTAGTAGCGACCTCTGAGAGCCATTAATTCATCATGAGTGCCCTGTTCAACGACTGAACCTTGATCCATCATCAAAATCAGATTGGCATTTCTAATTGTAGTTAAACGATGGGTAATAAAAAACACAGTGCGATCGCGGAATGTCGAGGCGAGATTTAAACACACTTGTCGCTCGGCGTTGTAGTCTAAAGCACTGGTAGCTTCGTCTAAAATCAGTAACTGAGGATTTTGTAAAACGGTACGCGCGATCGCGATTCGCTGTCTTTGTCCCCCGGATAAGGCAGAACCTCGTTCTCCGACGCGAGTGTTGTAGCCGTTCGGCAAAGCCATGATAAAGTCGTGGGCAAAAGCTACCTTGGCAGCTTCAATGATTTCCTCGCCGCTAGCATCTGGATTGGTTAGCGCGATATTTTCCTGCACTGTCCCATCAAACAAGAGAGTATCTTGAAGTACCATTCCAATCTGACGCCGCAAGGAATAAAGTTCTACCTTACTAATATCATAGTCATCAATGATAATCCGTCCCGATCTTGGCTCATAGAGTCTAGGCAAAAGTTTTGTCAAGGTACTTTTACCCGATCCACTTTGTCCCACGATCCCGATAAATAGCCCTGCTGGAAATTCCAGATTAATGTTACTTAACTGAAGAGAGCCGCTAGGGTTGAAGCTGAAAGAAACATTTTCAAACTTCACGCTTCCTTGAATGGCTGGCATGAGAATGTTGTGGCGATCGGCTTCATCTGCTTCTAGATTGGCGTCGAGAACATCGCCTAGTCGCTCAATAGATAAAGCGGTTTCCTGAAAGTTTTGCCACAGTTGTACTAATCGCAATAACGGACTGGTTACATAACCGGAAAGGATGCGGAAAGCGATCAATTGTCCTAATGTTAACTCTCCTTTTAGGACTAAATAAGCTCCAGCCCATAACACTAACAAACTGGAGAGCTTATTGAGAAAACTACTTACGGAACTAGCAGTCGTAGAAGTGGAAACTGTCTTAAATCCAGCACTGATATAACGACCATAACGCTCTTGCCATTGCCAGCGCGATCGCAATTCTAAATTTTGTGCTTTAACTGTCTGGATTCCTGACAGAACTTCCACTAAATAAGAGTGAGTTTCGGCGTTGCGCTCTGCTTTCACCCGCGACTGCTGCCGAATGATCGGTGACACTCCAAGTGTTAGCAAAGCAAACAGCGGCACTGTCGCTAATGCGACTAGCGTTAGCACTCCACTGTAAATTAACATCACCACAATGTAGATGACTGAAAAGATAGCATCTAACACTACAGTTAAGGCAGTTCCGGTCAGGAAGGAGCGAATATTTTCTAGCTCATTAACGCGAGTAGCAAGTTCCCCGACAGGTCGCCGTTCAAAATAAGACAAAGGCAGGCGTAAAAGGTGACTGATGACCTCTGAGCCTAAAGCCAAGTCCATCCGGTTGGTGGTATCAACAAATAAATGCGTGCGTAAACTGGTCAAAACGGCTTCGACGGCAGCGACGACGACTAAGAAAATGCCTAAAACAGATAAAGTATCAATACTGTTTTGTACAAGAACTTTGTCAATAATCACCTGAGTCATCAGGGGATTTACTAAACCAAAGATTTGTATAAAAATAGAAGCAATTAAAACTTCTATTAAAACCTTGCGATAGCGGTAGATAGAAGGTAAAAACCAACGCAGACTAAACCGCTCTTTAGAAGCTTCTTTTGTGGGTCGGAGTAGCAGAACTTCCCCTTCTGGCCCCCACGCTTCCATGAATTGGGCTGGTTTTTTGCGTAAGATGCCAACTTCTGGCACCGCCAGCACTAACTCGCGATCGCTAATTTTGTAAAGAATCGCAAAACTATCTTGCCAGCTAATCATGGCGGGAGCTTGCAGGCGACACACCGCAGCCGCAGGCACTTTAATTAATTGCGTACTCAACCCAGTTAGCTCAGCCACCGCACCGCAAAATTGCAGGGATAAGTTCTCTGTGTGCTTGAGGTGATTGACTAAGACTCTCTTGATCACATCCCGCCGGAAAGGTATCCCTAAGTGCTGAGACAGCATTTGGAAACAAGCTAATGTTGCATCCAAACGACCTCTCCCGTAAATGTAGGGGTGTTTCTCCTGTTTAAAGGGCGTCGTCTCCCCGGCAGGAGGCTGTTCTGGCGCATAGGGAATCGCTTCCCAGCCAGTTGTAGGGGCAAGGGAAGCTGATGGCGCGATCGCGCCTTTCGATTCCGAGGGAAACAGGATGGACTTCTGCAAGCCCAATAAACGAACCCCTCTCGCGCCTTCTACGTGTAAATTTGCAGGTGCAATCGGGATTAAGCGGCTTCCCACGGGGAAATCAGCGACGGTTCCACCACTCACCAGCCATACCCAGTCGGGATCTATCTTGCTAAGGGGAGTTTTTCCGGGTGGTAAGTTGAGAATCGTTGCGTCTGAAACCGCTTTTAAAGCCAGTTCTTTGAGATTGGTTGTCCCGTCCGCTTGACGCGCCAATTCTTCCCCAATCAGATCGAAGACTTCAATTAAAGAACAACGGGTTTCAAAAGCAGCCGCAAATGAGCGTTCCTGGTTTAATAAAGCTAAAAAATCGGCGGCTGGGAGGATTAAACAAATAGTTTCTGTAGAAGCGATCGCGGTTTCGCAAGGAGTTCCCCGAATTAAGCTAACCCATCCGAGAATTTCTCCGGGTTCTAATAATTTCAGGGTGACAGGTGCTTGGCTCCGGGGGTCATAACCTAAAAGTCGGGCTTGCCCTTGATAGATAATGGCAATTTGTGCTGGCATGGTTTCCCGCACAAACATTGCCTGTCCCATGCGGTAGCGCAAAAATTGAAATTTTGCTGCAACTTTTTCTAAGACAGCAGATGGCAGTTGATTAAACGGAGATATACCAGCGAGAATTTCTTTGATACTAATTGTCGTATGGGTCATCCCGTCTTACGGCTGCACCCTCCATCCAAGCTATAACTTGATGGGAAAGAAAGCCGCCCTCCTTGTTTAATTTACAATCTATTACAGTTAAAGCCGATACTACTTGCTAGAAAAAACAGAATATTTTAATAAGTGATGCTTTAGATTCTTTTGAATCATTTTGACAGGTTTCGTACCACGCTTCCGGAGTTTATCAGAATAGTTTAGGGAAAGAAAAATGCGTGTTTTTGAAGTTGTTTTTAACACCTAAGCCGAGGATGTCTCTACTTAGCGATCGCTCGTTTATGCGGCTGCCAGTTGACCGTTCGCCTCAACCTTCCGATTTGTTGCAGCCCCCAGCAAAATTTTGTCTGATTCGGGTAGGTTCCCGATTTGCTCTTGCACCCAGGTTTCAAAAAGTTCTCGCAGCAATCGTTGACGCATGAATTCATTTAATTGGGCGGGAACTAACTTTTCTAGGCGCACAATAACCATCCATTCTCCTAAGGGTCTGGGCGACCAAAGTTGATTGTTTTGACTAACCAATAGCAGTCTTCCCAAATGTGGGTGGAGAGTTCCTATCTCTACCGGGCCGATGGTTCCACCTGTTTGTGATTCAGGTCCTTGGGAATACTCAGCCGCCAGTTCGCTAAAAGACTGCTCTTGTTCGGAAAGACGGAAATAAAGTTCTTGGGCAATGCCTGGATCTTTTGTCCGAATCAAGGAATAAATAGCTTGATCCAATTGACCTTTGCGTTTGAGAAAATAAGATTCTAGTTTGTTACCCCAAGTCGCTTGTTTGAATTTTTCAATTCTTAACTTCCGGGTTGTCAAGGCTGCTAAATGCTCTTGGCTCATCCCGTATCGCTCTAGCCAAGCTTGCTGTTCGGCTTCAGAATTCAGTTGATTTTGCTGGTAGAAATTCCCGCAGGCATGAGCGATTTCTTCAGGCGTACAGTTAAAAGAAGCGATCGCGCTGTCAATAATGCTCTCACGCAGCAATTGAGGAAACATTTGGTAGCTAGCCAGTAGGGGAATGATTTCCTCAGTCGTGAGGGTGCGATTACCAATTTGTAAAACTGTAGTCATGCCTGAGTCCCTTTTAATTTCTAGTTTGCGACTGATATTTTGAGTGCGAGAGCGTTGCGCTGACTTGCCAGTTCGCACGGACAACATCTGCAAATCTCTATGGACTTATCAGCCGAAAATTCAGGAATTATGCAGTAATTTACAAAACTTTACTCTACCCTTTTCTAGAAGCCACTACCGAAAAGTGGGGTGGGTTAAGATCCCCAGCTTCGAGAGAGAAAGCGAGATCCCCGACTTCTTGAATCATTTAGGACTGCTCCATTGCCATTAGGTTACTTAGAATTTAGGTGCTAGTACCTTGTCAAGCTTGAATTGATGGGTAAAGACGCTTGAGCTTAATGCGAGCATCAGCGGTAGTAAATTGCCAATCAATTTTTCGAGAATCTAGATTTCGTTGTTTT
>NZ_JACJTV010000054.1 GCF_014698845.1 Coleofasciculus sp. FACHB-1120
AAATGCTCGGATTGTCTTTGACCGATTCCATGTGATGAAAAAGGTGAATGACGCTTTAAATAAATTGAGAAAGCTTTTGGGGAGCACTGCTAAAAGAAGTAAGCATTTACTCCTGAAAAATTTTAACCGTCTGACCGAAGAAAAGAAGCAAGAGTTAGAACAGGTTTTAAGCCAATCACCCTGTCTCAGGATTGCTTATGAAATGAAAGAAGAATTTCGCCAGATTTATGAAACTAGCAAAACTTTCAAATCCGGTCAACTTCAGATAGAAGAATGGCTACGTTACGCCCAATTGTTTTACCAAGAAGCTACTCAGACTATCCGAAAACACTTGTCGGGAATTTGCAATTACTTTATCAGTAGAACAACTAGCGGAGTGATGGAGGGAATTAACAACAAGATAAAGCTGATTAAGCGACAAGGTTATGGATTTACTAACTTTAAAAACTTTCGCGCACGGCTACTTGCTGCTTTTGATGATAAGTAAAAGTAATCACCCAAACTACAGGAGAGCCAAATTTTTTTTGGCAAACGTCGCCGCCTCAGATATTACCAAATTAGTAAGATTGATGCCCCCGACCCTACTGGAGAAGAAAGTTGGTACATCACGACTAATTTATCAGTTAATTTATCTCTAAATTTTGCTCAATTTTATAGTTTAATAAACTGAATTGAATATAGTTTTAAACAAGTCAAAAATTAACTGGCGTGGACTAATTTTTGTCTGAATAATTGTGAAAGTATTGAGCATTGGTGGGAAATAATTTTTACTACATATCTTTTAGTCAGTATCCAAGCCACCTATTTTCAATTTCATCACCAATCAAGCACAACATCTACCCCAGAGTCTTCATTCAATAACTCTAATCTTGCTCAACATAGTCAACATCCAGACTGGGAGTCCGGCACAACATGGAAGAGAGCTTTAAATAACTTGAGATTGATTATTCAACCACTAATTTTTTACCGTTTGATTCAACCTTGGTTAACAGTATTTAACATTCCTGGTATGAAACGTTACTTTTTGAAATTAATTGACTTCATGAATGATTTTAGGGCGAGTCCGGTCAGTTTCCCTATTGCTAGTTGAATTTCTACTAATTTTTCTTTTCCTAAAGTAACAAAAGAGGGATTAGTTCAAATCCTCATGACGAACTTACTGGCAGTGGCATGACGCCGGAAGACTCTGTGAAAGGCTTGTTGAAGTGGGTTAAAGAATTAATGCTTGAGAACACGGCTAATATTTGGCATAGCAACAGGGAAGTTCTGCTGTGCTGAGATGGCACTAATTGCCATCTCAGCCTTAAGGTGATCGCTTCCCTTGTCCCTACTTCTTTGCTACCTCGTTATCTTCAACCGGTTTGGAGAATTCAGTCGAGCCTAGTAGCCCAAAGATTGCTCCAATACCCAAATTCCAGGTCGTATTACATATCTCAAAAATGCGGTTTTGTTGGGATGATAGGTTGCTTTGGGTTGAAAGGGCAATCGCTCCAACTCCTGACAAAAGTGTCAAGGTGACTACAGTAAAGAAGATTTGCTGAAAAATAGAAGGGTTCTTCAATTGGCGATTCATAGTTTTTTCTCCATTCAACGTACTGAATTTATTGAACTACAAGGAATCCAGACTTGAGAACACTGACTTAGAGGAGACTTAGACTGATTTGCAATCAGTATTTCCTAACTTCCCTGACTTAAGCTGATATTGCCTAATTTGGAAGGCAAAAAGCGGCTAGACTGGCGATTGATAGACGGATTAACTGCGCGACCGATGACCTACCCCGAAATCTTTTTGCAAGAGTTAGCCAAGCCAAAGCGCCTGTCACCAGGGAAGATGGAGGTTTTTCTAGCGCTTTTCGGGCAGGGACTGAGCCGCGAACAGATTGCTCAACAGCTTGGTAATAAACCCAGGGCAGTCAGTGTGAGGCTGACAGGGGTGTACGAGAAGTTCGGTTTGGGTGAGGTAAGCGGTCCTGTTAAAGAGAAGATGCTGGGAGAATTGTTGGCGGATCACTATCGGCGGTGGAAGGCTAAACAAACTCAAGATGTCAAGGACGAAACAGAGATAGTTGATGAATTGAATGCCTTGGTACGGAAAGTTCGAGCGCATGGCAAAGACAGAATCATCAACAAAATTGGCACTATGCGAATGCTGCGAGTGCGTGAGCCTGTGCAAGTTAATGAAATTTATGTTGATCTAAATCTATTAGAGCAGTCCTGTTGTGATTTACCGTTTGCTGAACAGCAAGATCAGCTTGAACCCAATAGCACAAACTTCAGGCAGCAATTTGATCGAATAGGACGCAGCCAACCCACAAAAGAACATATCCCTGCATTAGACATTATACGAGCAAACAGCAGCAAACCAATAATGATATTGGGAAAGCCCGGAGCCGGAAAAACTACATTGCTGAAATCATTAGCAGTGAAATGTGTGAATGGTGAATTGGATTGGGAACAGAAATCCTACGTCCCCATTTTCATCACCCTGAAAACATTTGCTGATGATTTCCGCCGCTCACTTCAAAAATGGGAACCCGAAAAACCTTTGATATTGCTTCAGGCAATTCAGCAGGAATTGAAACTTTGGGGCATTACCGATGAGCAAGTGATCGAGAGACTTGTTACAGAGGGGCGCTTCTGGCTGTTGTTGGATGGGTTAGATGAAGTTTCAGGGGATAAGGGAAAAGCTGTTGTGCAGCAGATTCGATGGTTATGCGATCACCACTCTACTAATCGGATAACAGTTACCTGCCGAACGCAGCAACAAAAATATCGCTTTGACAATTCCCTCATTGATGTCGAAGTTGCCGATTTTACTCCCGCTCAAGTTCAAAATTTTCTCGATCACTGGTTTAAATGTGTTCTGGGTCAACAACATCAAGTCCAAGCAGAGAGTTTGTCCAAAAGCTTGTTTGAGCAACTTCAGCAATCTGAAAACAAGTCCATTGCTGAATTGGCAGTAACGCCTATTTTGCTCAATCTTATCTGCGTCTACGCTGAAAGAAATCAGGGAACACTTCCTCAAAAACGTGCCAGTCTTTATGAAATGAGCATTCGATGCTTACTTACTGACTGGGACAAAGAAAAAGTCAATGAGATTGAACGTCTCAACCTATCTGGTCTTGATGTTGATGAGAAAGAAGCTTTGCTGTCCTATCTTGCTTTCACACTGTTTGAGCAAAACATCTACATTGCATCCCGAAAAACATTAATTAAACTAATTAAAAAGTTTCACAACTATCGAGGTTCAGAAGCTGAGATAATAATGAAATCTCTTGAAGCTGAACATGGGTTGCTAATTGAACGAGCAGAAGGTTACTGGTCATTTTCCCATCTCACGCTTCAGGAGTATTTTGTTGCCAGGTGGTTTACATATGAAGATAAATTTGAATCCCTCAAACCGTATTTACCAAATCCAAGATGGAATGAAGTTTTTTTCTTAGCGTTAGAGCTTTCTGAGGATACAATTAAGTCATTAAATAATTTAAAAAATTGGACAGATGAAATAGTAGCTTCCCATAAAAGCATTCAAAGTTTTTTGAGTTTTACGCATCGAAAATCAAAAAAAACTCAGTCTCGCTATAACTCTACAGTTATACGTGCTTACTATTTCAATATTAATGCGGGTCTTGAATGCCACGATTTATGGGAGTGGGAATATATACATTTTACGACTCTGCCTGACATTCTGGGCTACGACTATGAAGATGAATGTGAAATTTTAGCTTTTGACGCGAATCTCGCAAACATACTCTACACAGCATTGAGCGTTGAAAATCATGTAGATTATGCGCTTTCTTTTGGAGAATATGCAGAAGCTGCTATTGAACAAAACAACATTGAAGCTTTTATGGCGCATATCCAAGCAGCAGATGTTGTTGTCGAGTTAGCTGAGAGATTAGAAGGGATCGCTTCCCAAGCTAAGTCATTTGAACCCAGCTTTTTGACCCGATTCCAGAAGTTGTATAACCAAATCAATTCACAATTTGAAGCTGTATGTGAATATATTGACAATTTGTCTAACCTGGATGAGTGGTGGAATGAAAATGGTTTTGATTGGCTTGAAGAGTTGAATGACTTAATTATTAGTTGCCGTGATATTGGTTATCGTGGGTTGATTGAGACAAAGCAGGATACTTTATTACTAGAACAGTATCGAAACGCAAACGAATTGATTGTGAAGTGTTTAGCTAGCTTGCCTGAAGTAGATACTGAAATAAAAAATGAAATTGAGGAAACGTTATTATTGCCCATCAAAGAGATTCAGCGTTGGAATAAGAAGTATAACAGAACATTGACTAGCTATAATAATACCAGCTAAACATACTAAACATAATTTTTTCATCAGTTGTGCTATGGATATTTAAAGAAGTAGATGAGAGTTACTAAGTTTAACGTCAGTTCGGATTAAGGCAATTCCGCTGCTAGTTCTATAAAGAAATAGGAGTTTCAGCCAACGATAGAATCAATCTTTCAGCTTATTCCAAACTTGGGTTACTAAGATGGGTTGTTTCGTGTCTATAGATAGCTGAAATCTGACAATTCAAGGATCAGGTAGCTTACAACTACTCGCTCTTGCATTTCTCTCATGATGTTCCAATTCACTTGGAACATCATCTCTAGTGAACCACCAAGCCCAAGCGATTAAGAAGGATTGAAGGGGAAGTCGCAACCAAATGAGGAGTGGATCGTGGGGCGAAGTTGGAACATTAATGTTATTGATTGCTTGATAGAGATTTGCTGGAAAAACCGCAATGTAAAGTACAACCAGAGTTCAGGCTACGAAACGACTAAGTTGAGGAATTAATAAGCCAACTCCTGGCTATACTATTGCTCGTTTGTCATCCAAGACTATCGCCAAATGCTGATTTTGTTTAAACTCAACTAGCTTAAAAATGCCTATCACTCTTTGATCCAAGGCTAAATTTTCTACACGTGGAAGTAGTTGTTCTGGACTAGGGCGATCGTCCTTCAACCAAAAAGCTTACTCCTAGCATCTACAACAGAGAGTTAACCAAGCGCGATCGTACTCTCCCCATATCTTACTTTGACTTTCGTTTCGACTTGGACGGCGTTCGGTATGCGCCAAAGTATTTTTCACTGCGGTAACGAAGCCACATCCGCAACTGCTGCGGAATCTGGTCTTTTTGTTCTTTCGTCAGCGTGTTATAAAGCGCTAAGGCGCGATCGCGTTCTCCCCGACAAGCAGCATTATTATGGGCATCCCAATAGCTACGGGCAACCCGAATCCGCCGACAGACTTCCTTGATGAGTGCTTCTCCCGTGAGAGGATTTTCCTGCTTTGCCATACTTCAATCAGAACGCCCTACCCTAAATCCTAACCTGTAGCATCAAGGCGATCGCTCCTTCTTCGATTTAGTGTTTGGAAGGATTATGCGATCGCCACTTCTTCTAAGTCTAATAATCGGTGTAGCCAGTAGTGTTCTAACCGTCTCTATTCCTAACTCCCCGTTCCTGGCGGCTAAAACCACGACTCCGAATCAAAGGCTACTCAATCAACCTCAACCAGTGTCACGACAAGCTGCACTGACACTCGAACGAACAGCCTGTTTTGGCTTTTGCCCCATTTATAAGCTCACTGTTTATGGCAATGGCAAGGTGGTTTACGAGGGCAAACGGTTTGTGAAAGTGACTGGCACCCGAACAACAACTATCAGTAAAACAGCAGCTAGAAAGCTCATTGCAGACTTTCAAAAGCTTAACTACTTCAAGCTTCAAGACAGCTACACAGGTGGACACACTGATGATCCTTCTGCCATCACCTCATTGAGGATGGGCAAGAAACAAAAAATAGTACATTATTACCTCCCTTCACCTGACGCACCGACCCAACTAACAGAATTAGAAAATAAAATTGATACCGTAGTGAATTCTAAGCAGTGGATTGGAACAGATGCTGAATGCGCCCCACGAGGAACTACGAAGTAATTAGATTGGCGTTCGCGCAGCGTGCCGGAGGCATCCGCTCCTACTCAATTGCTGCAAAACTTTGCCCCATAGATAGTCGCAATCAGGCAATTCAAGAATCCGTAAAATAGTCCTAAACAGACCGTGGCTGCGCTAGTATGATGCACAAGGAAGTTGCGTGTTAACTGAGATAGAAGCTGAACGCAACAGAGCGATCGCAGCTAGAGTATAGGGCAGCACAACTGGCAGAGCGGCTAAGAGCTGCGGGTCTCGATCCAGATATCTAAAATTATCCCGCCAAGGGTTCGTTCATTTTGATTACCGAAGGTTTCCCGATGTCAAAATCTCCCTCGATTATCAATGCTGATATGAGTCGCTCGGTTACTCCAGAAATTCTGAAAGGTTTGGAAGGTTTCCTTGCCTTTATCGATGACGCAACAGATACCGAGGCAGTTTTTGATATTGCTGCTGCCTTAGCCAAGCATGAAGTTTCTACTGCCGCGATTACCTATCTCAAGTCCTATCCTGAAATCGCTCAACTTTTTGAAGAACAATATATTGCACCGACTCCCAATCTAGAAGCGTTACTCAAGCTGCCTGAAGATTCGTTAGGCTTTGCCTATGCCTCTCATATGCGAGCAGCCAACCTCGATCCAGAGTTCTATCGCAAAGTCGAGCTGATTGATGAATGGAACTATTTAGCACTGCGTATGCGACAAACCCATGATATTTGGCATACCGTTACAGGATTTGGCACCGATATTGCTGGAGAGATTGGGCTGCAAGCATTTTCAATCGCGCAAAATCGCTCTCCGCTTGCAGTGATGTTGATTGCCGGAATCACCCTGAATACGATCAAGATGAACAGGGATTTAAACCCGCTTGTACGTATCATTCAGCAGGGCTACGATTTGGGGTATCAGGCAAAACCCTTTCTAGGGCAGAAGTGGGAAGAGGCTTGGGAAAAGCCTCTAGCAGACTGGAGAGCGGAGTTAAATGTCACTCCTTTTCGCCATGTTTGACCAGAGCTAGCGGTTGTTTAATCTGCCACGTCTTATCCTGGGATTCCAGCAAAGACTGATGGTGAGAAGCCAACGTAGAGCGATGCCCGACACTCAAAAAAGTTGTCCCTTTCGCGTGTAAATTCGGAGTACACGCGAATCGGTGGCTGCGGCTATCAAGCGATCGCGCTAGGTGAATCGCCACTGCTAATCCTTATCTTCTCCATCCTTCTCCTCTTCTCCATCATTCTCCTCATCGTCATCCTGATCGGAGGATTGAGTGTTCTCTTGGCGCTCGTCATCGTCATCATCAGCCTGATTAACGTTCTCGGATTCTTTTTCCGATTCTTCTACAGGTTCGGGATTTTTAGCGGCTTCACCACAACCAACCAGAACGATATTACCTGCGAACATCACAAGCAGACCCAAGCAAAAAGCACTAAAAGATTTATTCCACAGCGGTATCATTTGGGATTTGGGTTCTCCATCAATACTATTCATTTCTTTTTAAACTTTAGCGAACTGCACTGGATTTAAACCTTAGATTGGATTTATCTATGGTCATAAATTGGGTTATGGCTGGACTTGTGCTTGCCACCCTCCCTTGAATTGACTATTTCAATGACCAGGTATTTTCGCACAAATGGGATGTTTCCGCCCATCGCCCTAAAATATCAGGTAGTGGATGGAAGTTCCAACAACTCCGGTTGTTCTTCGACAAGAGCCAGAGGTTGTTTGAGCTGCCAAGTCTTATCCTGGGAGAGTTCCAGCAAAGACTGATGGTAAGAAGCCAACGTAGCGCGATGCCCCACACTTAAGAAAGTAGTCCCTTTCGCCTGCAAATGTTGATATAATCGCTCCTCGTTGCTTAAATCTAGGGCGCTGGTCGCTTCATCCAGGATGGCGTAGTTGGGTTTATTCAGCAACAACCGAGCGAAAGTTAGCCGTTGTTGTTCACCCAACGAGAGGACATCTGCCCAATCTTGTTCGGCATCAAAGCCGCCAAATCGTTCATCCAGTCCCGCCAAGTTCACCTGTTCCAGCACTTGCTTTAAGTGTTCGTCGTCAACCTCAAGGTGCGTGTTGGGATACAGCAATTGATCGCGCAGAGTACCCAGCACCATGTAAGGACGTTGCGGCAAAAATAGGATCTGGTTCGATTCAGGGCGAATAATGGTTCCTGTACCAGAATCCCATAACCCCGCGATCGCTCTCAGCAGCGAACTCTTACCGCAACCACTTGGCCCCATCACCAAAAGTCCCTGTGCAGCAGGTAACTCTATGGACAAATCTTCTACTAATGTGCGCTGATAATTGGGAGTTTGCAGGCTGAGATGTTCGACTGCCAGCCGATCTGCTGATACCGTCTGAATCCTAGGTTGCTCATCGGATGCCCGATCAGCCTCTACCTGTTCTAAAAACTGGGCAAAGGTATAGAGACGATTAATCCCAGCGCCAAAAGTGGTCAATTGTTGGAAGCGGGCAACGACAACATTGAGCGAGAAAAAGACGCGGACAAAAGCACCTTGTGCCTCAGACACCTTACCCACCTCCATTTCTCCGGCAAAAATCGCGGGTGCGACAACTAGGGCAGGCAGGACGAAGGGGATGAACTCATAAGCGTTGGTGAGAACATTTAAGTTTAATTCCCAAACCAGCAGACGCTTGACATTCTCAAACACATCGAGGAACCGATGCTTAACTTGATTCGACTCCTGTTCTTCCCCTCGATAGAATGCGATCGCTTCCGCATTCTCCCGAATCCTCACCAAGCCAAAACGGAGATTCGCTTCCTTCTTCAATTGTTCAAAGTTGAGTCGGACAAGCGGCTTACCAAATACAAAAGTTGTTACTACTGTCCCAATTAGGGCATATAGCACCAGAAACAACACCAGGGGTTTAGAAATGCCCCAAAGTACACTGCTGAAGGCGATCGTTGACAGCACAGACTGCACCAACACCAGCACAAAGGTGAGAGATTCCTGGGTAAAACTCCTAACATCCTCTGCAATCCGCTGATCCGGGTTATCAATTTCGGTTCCTGAGATATGCAGATTGTAATAAGCGCGATTGTGAAAGTAATTATCCACGAATCGATGGGTAAGCCATTTGCGCCATTGCAAACTCAGGCGATCGCGCAGATAGGTATAGCCTGCGAGCAACGGTGCATAGATCACCAGCACAGCAATGAAAATGATGACCGTTTCCCAGAAGCGTGGCTCATCACGGGCTGAGAGGGCTGAAATCAGCACCCCTCGCTTGTTGTTGAGAACTACACTCAACCCCGTATACGCTAGCAGCAACAGCACAACCCCAAGCAGTAACCCTCTGGCTTGCCATTTCTCATCCCCAGACCAATAGGACTTGGCGATCGTCCAAAACTGCTGGACTACATTGAAGTTCAATCGATCCATCGGCTTATTTTCCTTACTTTGTCTGTCAGGAGATAATGAATAAAGGCGAATCAGAGCGAAATCTGCTCAACGACTGGTGCGACTCATCTCTGGACAATTGTTAAATTATGCTACAAATTTTTAACACGGTGAGTATCCCAGAGTATGAGATTGAGATGATTGCAATGCTCTCTCAAGGGGCAGGCGGGCAAAACGTCAATAAAGTAGCAACTTCTGAGCGCAGTTGCAGTCAATCAATACAAACTTCTGCCAAAGCTTCAGGTGTAAAGGTGCGGAGTGCAATGCCAATTGTAGAAGCTAACTATATAAAGACGCGAATCATAAGTGATGAAGGGGCAAGTTTAGCGGAAAACTAGCTGGTTTATACTCAGCTTGATTTGGGAACAAAGAGTATTACCGCGATCGCAGAAAACACAACCACGTCAATACATTAATCAACAATCGTTACTTTGGTACTTAACTTTACCCAACCCTTCTCAATTAACTGCTGCAATGTGTTTGAGTCGAGATGGATGCAGCCACCTGAGTTAGCTTGACCAATATTGTCAGGATTGGGTGTACCATGAAGTGCGATTGAGAACCAGTAGGGTGTTCCCTGAAATGTACTCATCTTGGGACCCGTGATGCTTGTCGTTGAAGTGAGTCCGATATAGCCATTTCCATAGGCTCTGTCTGAGCTACCGTTCCCATCAAAGTCAAGAGAATTCATGTTCTTGAATAGCTGAGCTAATCCTTGCTGAGGGTTAACTAAGTTGCGATACTGAGTAACCTTGATAAAACGCTTAACGTTATTTTGGGAAATCTGGTTGTACTCAGACTTCTTGTAGAGAATCAAGTCTACGCTCATCTCGCCTGTGGGAGTAACAAAGTCATTCATATTTTGTTTGTCTTTGAGTCCGCCCTTACCAATACCAATACTTGCCTTGTAAACCGGAACGCTTTGGTTATTGAGTACCTCTAAGCGCTTGTCTACTCGATGAATGAGCAGCGAGTAACGTTCTTCTTGAATGCTGTTGAGTTTATCAGCATTCTTTACGGATGGTGGCGAGGATTGTGGCTTGGCTTCAATTACGTTTTTTGGAGTTGGAACGACAGCATCAGATGATGTACAAGCGCATAGGGCTATTGGTAGTAGTGCAACTAAGAGCCAGTTTGAGATGAGACGAGATGTTCTGAACACAACTAACCTAACTGGGGCTTGCTCAACTAATTCTCATGATATAAGGGAGATCCTGTAAATTGTTCTACGCCGTGTTTGATATTGCAGCTAGAGAGGGAGCTAGAGGCGAAGCTACTACTTTATGCTGGAATCAGCACCAATAGAGCCAAACCGGGCAAAAATTTCCGTGCAATGCTGCACTGTCTATAGTCAAGCGAATCAATCATGCTGCAAATTTCTAACACCGTGAGTATTCCAGAGCATGAGATTGAGATGAGTGCGGTGCGATCGCAAGGTGCTGGCGGGCAAAACGTGAATAAGGTAGCAACCGCCATTCACCTGCGCTTTGACATTGTGGCTTCCTCTCTACCTGAACGCTACAAAGAGCGGCTGTTGAAGCTTTCTGACCAGCGCATTACCAAAGATGGGGTAATTGTCATCAAGGCTCAAGAACACCGCAGCCAGGAACAGAATCGGGAAGAAGCGTTGCAACGATTGCAAGACTTGATTAAGAGTGCGATCGCCGTCGTCAAACTCCGCAAAAAGAGCAAACCAACTCGGAGTTCTCAAAGAAAGCGTCTGGATAGTAAAACTAAGCGATCGCAGATTAAGTCGATGCGAGGGAAGGTTACGGATGAGTGAGTGGTACAGAAAAGACCTTGCTTACATTCATGATGTCGGCTTCAGGAGTTATGTTCTGCAAGCAATGCCAGGAATTCTGGCAACTCTCAAGCAGCATGGCATTCAGGATGGACTGATTGTAGATTTGGGGTGTGGTAGTGGTTTGTCAGCTGAGGAGTTGGTTAGGGCAGGCTACCAAGTATTGGGAGTTGATATCTCAGCTGACATGATTGAGATTGCCCGTTGTCGAGTTCCTAGGGCTGAATTTCAGCTAGGCTCGTTGTTCAAGGTTGAAATTCCTGACTGTAATGCGGTGATTTCGATTAGTGAATGTTTTAACTACCTGTTTGACCCCGACCACCAAACACTTACCCAGGTGTTTCAACGCATCCACGATGCTCTCGCACCGGGAGGCGTTTTTATCTTTGATATTGCAGAACCCGGACAGCTGACTTCTGCAACTCCAGTCAAAAGCTTTACCGAAGGCGAAGATTGGATTGTTTTGGTGGAAAAACAGGAAGACCCGGATCGGCACATCCTGACTCGGCGAATCATTACCTTTCGGCAAGTAGGAAACGATTATCGTCGAGATGACGAGGTTCATCGCCAGCAACTATATACAGCAGCAGAAATTGCCACGATGTTGCAACAAGTGGGCTACCAAGTCGAAATTCAGCGTTGTTATGGTCAGTTTGCTTTACCCAACGCCCATGCTGCATTGATTGCCAGAAAATCTATGAGCAACCTTTGACTCTTCCCAGTTGTTCCGGTAGCCATCAAGACTTTAAGCGATCGCAGATTAAGTCGATGCGAGGAAAAGTGACGGATGAATGAGTGGTACAGAAAAGACCTCGTTTACATTCATGATGTCGGTTTCAGGAGTTACGTTCTGCAAGCGATTCCAAAAATTCTGGCAATTCTCAAACAGCATGGCACCGAGGAGTATGGGCGATCGCGCTGGATTACAACTCTCAATTTCCATCGCTGACACCCCATTGAAACTTCATTGCATAGATCTTCGCTACTAAAGTAGAAACTTCAACACTTGAACCAATGGGTGCTAAATCCTGATTGAGAATTTGTTGAGCAGTTGCAAAAGCCTGAGAACCTGTAGTATCACCTGTATGGAAAACCAAGCGATTTACCTGTGCAAGACGAGCCGCCAAAAGTTGCAAAAGAGCCATCAATACACGATTACCTCCGTAGGCTCCGCATCCCCAGAAACCAGTATGAATTATCACAATCGGTTCTTTCAATTGTGAGTATGATTCAATCCTTGCCGCCGAAAATCCAGTAAACGCTGTCGCAAGAATATATTCAATATCTTCTTGGGAGTAAGAGCCATAGCCGCCTGAAGGGGCTTCCATAGCGATAATGTTGGTAATTGTGGGTGGATTGAGTGGTTTTGTTGCCAGTTCAATGGCTTTTGCTGTAGCACGTCCGAAATTGTTACCATAAAGCCCAAAAGGTCTTCCCTCTTCTGCATTTGGATTAGTAGCGATCTCACATCGCCGTTCAACTCCACAAATCAGGACAGGTGTGGGTTCTCCTGCCTCTACGGTTAGCGGCTGAATGCCTGCATCTAACAATGCTTCTCGAAGCGAACCAAGAGCAGGATGTTCAGCTACCTGCATCTCATCCTGAGCGAATAGCGAACCACCGTATGCACAGAAAAGGTCAGAATGGGCGAAATTGAGATACCACTCAACCTGGTTACTGTTCTGATTTGATGGCTCGTAACCAAAGTAACTTGGTTGCTGATGAAACTCAGTTTGAGACTCTGAAAAGGAAAGAATATTTGGAAATGGCATTGCACGCCATCGTGAGAACACTAACTGACCACTAAACTTAGAGCCAGGGGGACAAGCGCACTGGTAAACAATTTTCTTGTTTGTGTCATACAGTTTTGGTGGATAAGAATCTACCAGGTGTTGGGCGTTGAACGTATGACGACAAATCAGATTTTCGTTCATAAACTTTTTCACTTACAGATAGATCGCGCAGCATGGCACAGAGGTGTGAAACGACAAAACCCCAAATGGCTTATCCTGCAACTTTAAACTATGTGCAGCCTCGCTTGATGCTGGCTGCCAACAGATAACCTTGTAGCCATGCCCCCATCAACAACTAAAGCGGCATAACTATTTATTCAACCGCACAAGACCTGTATAACACGCTTATCTGTAATGTTATCCTGCACTTTTGCGGTCTGACACCCGCTAAATTGTACTTTTTTGACTTTTAACTTTTGACTTGCTTAATGGGTTCTATATGCAGCAGCAGAAATTGCCACAATGCCGCAACAGGTGGGCTACCAAGTCGAAATTCAGCGTTGTTATGGTCAGTTTGCTTTACCCAACGCCCATGCTGCATTGATTGCCAGAAAATCTATGAGCAACCTTTGACTCTTCCCAGTTGTTCCGGTAGCCATCAAGACTTTAAGAGATCGCAGATTAAGTCGATGCGAGAGAAGGTTACGGATGAATGAGCGTGCTGGATTGAATCTTTAATGCCAATTGCGGTCGGGTTCTGGCTGCAATCGTTTAGCCGCGTCAATCACATCTTGCAGTTCTACTGGATCGCTCAAGGGGTCATCATCAAGTGTTGTGACCCGATTGAGTTCTTTCTGCCAACGTCGCAATTCTGCAACGTATGCTTCGCAAGGCACCCGCTTCAGATTATCCCCTTCCTCCACCAAATCGTAAATCCCATTGTGCAGCCACTTTCCGGTATGCCAATCCGGCATATCAACAGCAGGGAATAAACAAATTCCATGCAGATCCATCCCCGCATTCACCGCCGCCATAGCCTCTTCCATCACATCCTTGAGCCACTCATCTCTGCCTGCTTCCATCCCACTGGTTTCGCCAATAATCATCGGTCGATGATAGTGTTCCCACACCCACCGCATTAGCTCACAAAGCGGTTTGATGCGGTCGTCGTGGGGTTCTAGCGCCTGATGGGGGCCTTGTTCCCGGTATTCCATTTGACCGAAAGAATAGTGGTTTGCGCCAACGATGTCGAGAATTTCCGGGGAACCGCCGAGTTCGGGATGTTCTCTCCCGTAGAGAATATCCCAAGCCAAAAACGTATCGACATAGGTTTCGTGATGTGCTGCCTCGATCTGATCCGGGCGATCGCGCGGTGCAACGACCTGAACCAAGGGATCGATGTGAACCATCCTTGAGGCGGGTTCCACCTCCCGAATCGCTTTCACTCCTGCGATCGCTGCCTTACACAAGGCTAAACGAAAGCGAAAACGGTCTTCTTTTGTGGTTTTATAAGGAGCCACCCAACCCCACTCGCCACCGCAGAATGAGAAAAAGGTGATCTCGTTGATTGGTGTGAAGAAATAGGGACCACGCAAGCGCGGAATCACATACTCTGCTGCGGCGCGACAGTAACGGGCAAAGCGCTCGGTAAACTCCTCACTAAATGGATCGAGATCGTCTGGATATCCGTAGTGGCACAGATCCCAGATGGGAAGAATCTGCGTCTCCTGCATCGCCTCAATAATGGGGTCAAGGCTAGAGAAGTCGTAGCAGCCATCGCGATCGACTAACGGCCAAGGAATCGCTTCCCGCGCCACATCAATCCCCAGCGATCGCAAGATGTTGTAATCTTCCTGCGCGTGGCGATCGTGCTGTGTCTCTGCAATTAGATTTCGCCGTCCTTTGTCTTTCCAGAGAAACGTCGAACACTCAAAGCCAGAGATGAAGAAGGTGGGGAAGATTCCAGGTCGTTGAGCCATGCATTTGCTCTGTAAGTTTACTCGTCATGGTAGGCACTTTTGCTCATTTGAGACACTATCCAACGCGAGATAAATCCGTTGAGTTCCTTAGAGAAGTGTTTACAGCATTTCTAAGGAAACAGGTTTAGTGGGCGGTGGGAAGGCAGCATCCAGGCCAGCCAATTCATCGGCATTCAATTTCAAATTCAGGGCAGCATAATTCTGTTCTACATGCTCAATGCGGCTGGATTTGGGGATTACAATTACATTGTCTTGATGCAACAACCAGGCGATCGCCACTTGCGCCGCAGTGACTCCTCGTTCCCCAGCGATCGTCTTGAGTGTCCGATTGTTCAGCAAACGCCCTTGCTCAATTGGGGAATACGCCATGATTGGGATACCTTGTTGCCGACACCAGGGCAGTAAATTCCACTCAATTCCCCGTCGCATCAGGTTGTAGAGGACTTGATTGGTAGCAATTCCTTTTCCATCCTTCAAGCCAAAGGCTTCTTCCATATCCTCGACATCAAAATTACTCACCCCATAGCTGCGAATTTTGCCGGATTGTTGAAGCGTCGCCAATGCTTCCAGCGTTTCTCCCAGTGGCACAGAACCGCGCCAGTGCAGCAGGTAAAGGTCAAGATAGTCGGTTTTCAACCGCTGGAGACTTCTTTCGCAGGCAGCGATCGCACCTTGCTTGGAGGCGTTGTGGGGATAAACCTTGCTGACTAAGAAGACGGATGCGCGACGAGTTGCGATCGCTTCTGCTATTACTTCCTCTGCACCGCCTTCGCCATACATTTCGGCAGTGTCAATCAAAGATAAACCCAAATCGAGTCCATGACGCAAGGCATCTATTTCGCTCTGACGATTCCTGGCATTCTCCCCCATCTGCCAGGTGCCCATGCCAAGAATCGGAATTAATTGTCCAGAAGGTAGTTTAAGAGTTCGCATAGCAGTTTCCATCCATTCAAGCTATTGCCCTTGAGCGCATTTTTGTCTAACGCATGGGCATGGCATCAATTCTAGAGAAAAGCGCTGTTAGAGCGGTAGGTGCTTCTGTTGTTTCTGAGTAGAGTTTTTTCAAATAAAACTACGGTAAATTCTGCCGGATTACAACAAAGTTATCGCTTGAAATGGTTAGCAGAAGCCTTAAAGAGTAAATATAAGTACCAGGAATTACGCAACTGTTACGCGCGACCTAATCCAATGAAGTAATAATGAAACTGATTTCTTGCCGACCTCCGTTGTGTTTGTATTATGCTCAGTGCGCCTCTCCAACTGCCTGACGCAGATATCGTGTTCTACCCGTCTCTGCTGGATGAGCAGGAAAGCGATCGCTTGCTCACACAACTGACTGAAACAATCGACTGGCGACAGGACTGGATTACCATCTACGGGCGCTCAATGCCTCAACCCAGACTGACGGCTTGGTATGCCAATCCCGGTGTATCCTACACTTACTCTGGCATCACGATGCACCCCTCTCCCTGGACACGCACGCTACTTGACGTCAAGGCAAAGGCTGAAGCCGTTTCTGGTGTGGTATTCAACAGTGTGTTGCTCAATCTCTACCGAGATGGCAACGACAGTATGGGCTGGCATAGCGATGATGAACCTGAGTTGGGGCAAAATCCAGTTATTGGTTCTCTGAGTTTGGGAGGAACACGGCGGTTCATGCTCCGACACCGCTCTGAGAAAGGCTTGAAGCATCTACTGGAGTTAACTTCTGGTAGTTTCCTGTTGATGCAAGGAACAACGCAGCACTACTGGCAGCATCAAATTCCTAAAACTACACGTCCGGTTCCTCCCCGGATTAATTTGACCTTTCGAGTCATTGACTTGTCACTTCGGCTCACTAGCGAACTTGACACTGATTGAGCTTAGTAAACAAAGCAGGCACGTAGTCGTAATAGCGATCGCTAGCAAGATAAATGGCATCCGTGGTACAACTGCCACAACCAGGTTCGCTGAGAATGTCACTCAATAAGTTAGAGGAAATTCCTCCCCAAGGAAACTGTCCGATTGGTGCCGTAGCAGTAGAGTTCAGTTCCGAATCGAATCGCCATTTGGTTCCAGCTAACACGACCCCAAAAGGATTGTTTTCCGGTAATGGTTGGCTTCTGCGCCATCCCACTGCCTGACCGAACTGCTCAACTCGTGCTTTCGGATTTTTCGTCCGGGAGGCTGTCTGCTGCCAGATGCGCTTTTGAGCGCTGTACCCAAAGCGTCCCTTACTGGCTTGCGACCAGAGGGTGTCTATGCTACGAAAATCTTCACAGGGAAAGCGATTGAGCAGGGTTTTGCTGCCGTAGAGTAAGTCTGCACCCTGTCCTTGTAGTTTCTGCAATCGCTGGAAAATGGCGCGAGTCTCCACATCGGCACCCCGCCAATTGCCTGCTGCCAAAAGGCTTTGGAGGCGGCTGTAGTTGATACGCCATTTGTTAGGAGAAGTGGTAGCGATCGCATCGAAGGTAAAGCTTTTAACGGTGTCCTGATATACCTGCCGGATGGAATCGTTCTTTTGCAGGTAAGCTCCTTGTAGGCGAAATACATAGCGACCATCAGGACTGCTGAACAGCACATTATCAGCCTCATAGAGTCCGGTGGAAGTGTAGGCGATCGCTTTCTGTCCCGCAACGGTGAGGGGGCGATCGTCATTTTGGCTGAGTTCGCCTTTCCAGCTGGTTAGGGGCAACCGCTTGGAGTTGTCGTAAATGGTGATGCTGACGATCGGAGGAGTTTCAGGTAGATTCCCCCGGTTCAAAAAATCTTTCTGCTGCCAGACTTCTAGGACTTCCAGGGGGGGACTTGGCTTCGTCGATTGAGCGGTTTCCGTAGGCGTGATGACATAGCCACGCGGGGAAACGAAGCGGAACCCAAAGCGATCGCTCAGGTAAAACACATCCCGGCTTTGCACAGTTGAGGAACTGGGAGCAGGGCTTGCAGCGATCGCCCCAGGTGTGGGAGATTGAGTGGAGGATGTTGGAAGATTAGTGCTACAGCCAATTGTCAAAAATGTCAGTAGCCCAACTACGATCGTGCGCTTCATATCGCTAGCCTAAGTATTCTTCGATCTTGATGTCGTCTCTAGTCTGGCAAGTTTGCGATTGAATCGGTTGCTTTGTTTCAGTTTGAGATACAAAAGCATAGCGATTTGAATATCCGACCTATAAAAACATCACTGGCTTTAGCGGACTTACCGACGAAACAAGCGCAACCTTTGAGGCACTCGGAGTCGTGACATCTGATTGAAAAGCGATCGCCTTATCTATTCAAAAGTAGAGAGACTCGACTCATGTACAGTTTATGCCGCTAACCGGACACACCCATCAGCTAAGGGTTCACTCAGCTAATTCCATAGGACTTGAGGTATTTATCTTACTACAGGTCGCCATAAAAGGGGGTTGCCAACTGCTAAATCCGCCTTTAGGTAGATGCAAAAAAAATTGTTATCTGTAAACTTTAGGGGATTAAGTAATAACCGTGACTAAGCGCAAGATAATCAGGGATCACGCTCAATAAATCGGTTTGCGAGAACCTGCCTCCTTGGTGAGTGTATAGCAGACTTGTCGGGAGGGCAAACGCATCTAAATTCTAAGAGTCTTGCTGGCTAATGGTTTGAAAAATTTTATGCAAAAATACCCAAACTCCGACATCCTTACTCAGTGGGTATTTCAAAATAAGATGCGTTTGCGCTAGACCTATGGGTGGTAGGGAAAGCCTTGTACAGAAAGAATCAACCACGATAATTAATGCAAGGAGACATCTAAAATGGCATGGCTAACAAAGCGTAGATTAAGTATTCTTGCACATGTAATTAAACACCCTATTAAGTTTTGGAATGCCATAGGATTAATAGCATCCTATTTTTTTAAATTAAAAAAAGTTCCTTTTCTTCCAGTTTCTATTGATATAGAGCCAAATAACAGTTGCAACTTTAAGTGTTCTCATTGCCAGGTAACTCATTGGTCTAAAGAAATAGTTTATTTAGATGATGAATCATTTAACAGGATAGTAGATCAATTTCCCAACCTTGGTCACGTTAAACTTCAAGGAATGGGTGAACCTCTACTTAATAAACAATTTATATCAATGTTAAAATCAGGAGAAAGGCGAGGTCTATTAATGGCGTTTCATTCAAATGCAAGCGTCTGTAATCAAAAAATAGCAGAACAGCTCGTCTCTTTAAAAACTACAACTATTAATTTTAGTATAGATGGAGCAACTTCTGAAACCTTTGAAAATATCAGAGTGAATAGTAATTTGAACCAAATCAAGAAAAATATTCAATATTTGTCTCATATACGCGGTGAAAAAAAAGAACCTAAATTATTAGGTTGGGCTGTAATCACTGATAAAAACTTGCATGAAGTACCACAGATAGTAAAATTATCTAAAGATTTAGGCTTAGATTCAATTACCATACAACCTTTTCTAAGTAACTGGGGAAAGGAAGAAATGAAAAAATATACTGAATCTATTAAAGTTGAGGAAAATTCTGAAGTTTTAACAGATGTTTTGACAGAGGCTAAGAAGTTAGCCAGTGAAGAACAAATTGATTTTAATGTCAACCATACTAATTTGTATTCAAAAAACAAAAAATGTGCATGGGCTTGGATGCGTACATATATTGCTTCTAATGGAGATGTCGTACCTTGCTGTGTAATAGCAGATTCAGATACTGTCAAAATGGGGAATGTTTTTGAAAAAGATTTTGCTGAAATTTGGAACTCAAAAGAGTATCAAGATTTTCGAGAGAGAATTAGAACCCATAATTTACCAGATTACTGTAAGAATTGCTATGTAGATGCAGATTGAGAAAATAAAGCTCTTCTGTTTTTACTATGCTGTACTAGCAGGGCAGGCAGGGGAAGAGGAGAAATAAAACTGTTCTCGTTAAGTAGCTAGGATGATTTAAACCTAAAACGCTCCATCGTATACCCACCTTGTTCACTTCGTGATTCCATGCCCTCCATCACAGCCAGGGCTAAATCATATTCATTGTCAAACA
>NZ_JACJTV010000055.1 GCF_014698845.1 Coleofasciculus sp. FACHB-1120
TGTTTGACAATGAATATGATTTAGCCCTGGCTGTGATGGAGGGCATGGAATCACGAAGTGAACAAGGTGGGTATACGATGGAGCGTTTTAGGTTTAAATCATCCTAGCTACTTATGCGTAAACTCGACCGTTGAGATAATAGTCTCGCGTACCCTTAGCGTTGATGGCTTCTCCCAATCGATTTAAAGCATGGACGTAAGCCGCTGTTCGCATCGGAATCGCTAGTTCCTGAGAAATTGACCAAATTTTCTCAGTTTCTTCGACCATTTTTTCCATTAAACGTTGATTGACTTCTTTGAGTGTCCAATAAAGTCCGCTACGATTTTGTACCCATTCAAAGTAGCTGACTGTAACGCCGCCCGCATTGACTAAAATATCGGGAAAGACGTAAATTCCCCTTTCTTCCAAAATTCTGTCAGCGGCTGAACTAACCGGGCCGTTAGCAACTTCAAAGATATATTTTGCTTTGATATCCTTGACATTCGCCTCATTAATTTGATTTTCTAAGGCGGCGGGAATCAGGACATCCACATCTAAAGCTAAAAGTTCCTCATTGCTGATGACTTCGTGTTCATCCATGTGGCAAACGGTGTCTTGGCAGTAGAGGGCTTTAATACCTTTGCTGGAGACTTTATATTGCCGAATACTGGGAATATCTAAACCTTTTTTGGAATAGACACCACCTTGGGAATCGCTAACCGCAACAACTTTATATCCGGCTTTGTAGAGTAATTCTGCTATCTCTGCACCAGCATTCCCAAATCCTTGAACGGCTACGGTTGTCTCTGGAGGGAGTCGATCGACTTTGCTCATGATGCTTTCAATCACAAAGAAAGCACCCATGGCGGTAGCAGTATCTCTGCCTAAACTACCCCCCATTGTTAACGGTTTGCCAGTGACAACGGCTGGGGTAATTTGACGGCGGATAATACTGTATTGATCCATCATCCAACCCATAATCATGGGATTGGTGTATACGTCGGGTGCTGGAATATCCACGTCAGGGCCAATAAAGTCTGCGATCGCATCCACATATCCTCGACTCAGCCGTTCTAACTCCATCTTCGAGAGTTCTTTCGGATTCAGCGTAATTCCCCCTTTTGCCCCACCAAACGGTAAATTTAATACCGCACACTTAAAGGTCATCCAAAAGGCTAAGGATTGCACTTCATCCATTGAAACATTGGGGTGATAGCGCACCCCTCCTTTAGTCGGACCTCTGGTGTCATCGTAACGGACACGATAGCCCTGAAAAATTCTCAAAGTGCCGTTATCCATCCGGACAGGAATTGAAACAGCTAAACTGGCTTTTGGATATTTTAAGTGTTCGGCTGCATCGTCGGAAATAGAAACAAATTTTAGGGCTTGTTCTAATCTTTGGCTAGCATCAGCAAATAATGAGTCTGACATCCCACGATTCCTCCTGTTGCGCGATCAAGCTGGTATGCAAATACAAATTTCAATGTAAGAGAAGCAGAACTGTGTAAATTAAAGTGACCTTTAGGGCTGGAAGGGGATAATTTTCAGTAGTCTTTAGTCCCTGATGTGTTTCCATTTCACTTTTGCGAAGCTACAAATTAGAGCGCTCTAATCTATTAAAAAAAGAGAGAAGAAGCTAAAATGTCCCGGTGAAAAAAGTGAACTGTATGATGCATAACAATTACCCATTACAAACCCTACAAGTAATGTTTAATTACATCACCTGCTTCAGTAGATTCTCGCAATAGAAAACGATTGCTTTGGCTAGGGTTGTTAATTAAGTAGGCAAAAACCACATCCCCTCTAAACCCATTTTTCAATCGGTAATCTTGCGAGTAGCTCATCGTCGAGTTTCTCTGCAAAGTGAGGATTTTTTGTTTATTTTTACCGACTTAATAAGTGTGCGCGTCGTGTGCGCTTAGCACGTATTGCAATTAATTTTCTTTCTTGGAAGACGCTTAACTTTCCCTACCAACATTAAAACACAAAAAAAACTGTATTATATGTAACATTTTAAGAATAAGCGACACAATTCCGGTTTAAGTGGAGTTTGGGACAGCGGATGAGGGGGGATGACCCATCAGCGCAGTCCTTACTTATGAAATATCTTGGAAATTAGTGGCAACCTCTCTATAGCAGTGTGAAACTGTAAACAGAGGAAACCTTCTCATTTGTCCTGATGTCAAGCAATCAGTTCTTGTGTCGGCTGAATTCTTATGATTGAAATCTTAGCCGCACTCTCTGCGTCTGCGGCGGCAGGGATGAGGGTAGCTCTGCCCTTACTGGTCATTGGTCTACTGCACAGTACCAATCTCTGGTCAAGCGTGCCCCTACTGTCGCGCTTTCCTCCTCCTGTCGTTTTAGGAGTGCTAACCAGCTGGTCGTTATTTGAGCTGTTCGCCTCAAAAAAGCTGTTGGGTCAGCGCGTATTGCAACTGATCCAGCTAGCTTTCAGCCCGATTGTCGGAGCGATTATGGGCGTTGCCGTTGCCCAAATCACTGGCGCTTCCACTGGGCTTCTCTGGATAGTTGCCGTGGTAGGCAGCTTATTAGCGTTCGTCCTCCAGCTAGTTCAGGTCGGCTGGTTCTACCGCTTGCGGCGTCTACCGCTGTGGGTCGTCTTTTTGCAAGATGTTCTGTGCGTTGTCTTGGTCGTCTTCGCTTTTGATGCGCCCAAGCATGGAGGACTCATCGCCTTAATTTTGTTGTGGCTGGCTATTCGCAGCTCTAAGGAATGGTATCGCTGGTATCGAGGACACAAACGCTCTAGAGCCAACTATCAGCAACCCGACTGAAGGAAGACAAAAGTAAAAAGGCTCTTGTACAAAACAAAGGATTGTTTGTAGTTTTGCTTTTTTACTTTTTAATTTTTACATGAGTCCGACAAAGTGTAGAGGCCCGCGACCGCTAATTAACTCGATTACCAAGGCAAGAAAGCCCAGCATTGCCAGACGCCCGTTCCAGACTTCTGCTGCTGTGGTCATGCCCCATTCCCAGCGCTCTTGAGGATACATTTTGACTTTCTTCTTGAGCTGTGTGACTTGGGATAACTTCAGGCTGGGGGCGTCGAGAGCATCAATCACCAAAGTCGCCATTGCTTCAATAAAGCGGGGATGTGTATCTAATGCTGGCACGCGGCGGAAGTCGTGGATGCCAGATTCTTCTGCCAGTTCGCGGTACTCGACGTCAATTTCTTGTAAGGTTTCGATATGCTCGGAGACAAAGCTAATCGGTACAACTAACAAATGTTCGACTCCCTTGGCTCCTAGTTCTTTTAGGGCGTCTTCGGTGTAGGGTTTAAGCCACTCAACTGGCCCGACTCGACTTTGATAAGCCAGGGTGTGGGGATTAGGTCGATTGAGGGTCTGCATAATTAGAGCAGTACAGTCCTCAATTTCTTTTTGGTAGGGATCTCCGGCTTCTTCAACGTAGCTGACGGGAACGCCGTGAGCGCTAAAAAAGAGATGAACTTGGTCGGGATTGGGAAATTGGTTGAGTTCTTGGGTAATCAACTCAGCCATTGCTTGCAGGTAGCTGGGTTGCTGATACCAGGAAGGAATGACGGTGTATTCAATTCGGCTAAGTGCTGGGTCTTCCTGCCATAGTCTTTCTAAAAGGCGGAAGCTGGAACCGCTGGTGCTGATAGAAAACTGGGGATAGAGGGGGAGAATTACCAGGTGTTCTATGGCGTCGCGTTTGATGCGAGCGATCGCTTCTTCTGTAAAGGGATACCAGTAACGCATCCCGATGTAAATATTCGCTTCTTGTCCTTGTTGCTGCAATTTTGCCTCAAGCGCTTCTGCTTGGGCTTCTGTAATCCGCCGCAGTGGGGAGCCACCCCCGATTACCTGATAGTTTTCTTGCGATTTCTTGGTTCTTAAGGTGGAAATCAGCCACGCTAAGGGTTTCTGTAGCCCAGAAAAGGGTATGCGAATAATCTCTGGGTCGGAAAACAGATTAAACAGAAAAGGTCCAACATCCTCTAAATCATCCGGCCCACCCAGATTTAGTAGCAAAACTCCTACACGACCCATAGCGGTTACAGTTTCCAAATCTTTCATTTTCGTTACTGATTTTAACAATAATATTCTTTTAAAGGTTCGGGTCTGCAATAAGAGATACAGATTTTAACTAGGAGTGGAGTAGTGGCTACTATTTTAAGGACTTGGAGTTATCAACACCAATGGCTGTATGATGCGATCGCTCGTTTAGCTGCTGTGAGTGTAGGCGGGGAAGCAAGATTTCGTCAACTGGCTTTGCAAGGGTTAACGATCGATTCAGAAACCAAAGTGTTAGACCTCTGTTGTGGCAGCGGTCAGGCAACCCAAGTCTTGGTGAAATATTCCGAAGATGTCACGGGTCTAGATATCTCTCCCGTATCCCTGGAACGGGCGCAGCGGAACGTCCCGCAAGCGAAGTATGTGGAAGCCTTGGCAGAGGATATGCCTTTGCTGAGCGATCGCTTTGACCTCGTGCATACGAGTGCTGCCATGCATGAAATGGAACCCGATCGATTGCGACAAATTCTCCAAGAAGTCTACCGGGTACTCAAACCAGGAGGCATCTTTGCCTTGGTCGATTTTCATCGTCCCACAAATCCGCTATTTTGGCCTCCAATCTCCCTATTTTTGTGGCTGTTTGAAACAGAAACCGCTTGGCAGTTGTTACAGACGGATTTGCCTGGGTTGTTGCAGGAGATTGGGTTTAATCTGGTGGAAGAACCTACTCTCCATGCAGGTGGAAGTTTGCAGGTGATTCACGCCCGGAAATAAACTACTCCAGAACGCACTCCAAACAGAGCCAGAGGGAAGCAGCGCGTCTACTCTGCATTCCCAGATACACGAATTAGCTACAAATGAGACGCCTTCTCTTGCCTCACAAGCGGCTAATCGCCACCAGAAAATCAAGGAAATATATCACAGATGAAAAGCGAAACAATTGAGCTGTTATCAAACCGGGAGTTGGATAAAATGCGTCAGGCTGGGCGCTTGGCGGCTGAACTCCTCAACCATCTCGAACCGATGGTCAAGCCAGGAGTCAGTACCCTAGAAATCAACGATGAAGCCGAACGCTGGACTTTAGCTCACAAAGCGAAAAGCGCCCCGCTGGGCTACAAAGGATTTCCCAAGTCTCTTTGCACCAGCATCAATGAAGTGGTCTGTCACGGCATCCCTAGCGCTAAACAGGTTCTAAAAGAAGGAGACATCATTAACATTGATGTGACGCCGCTGGTGGATGGCTACCACGGCGATACCTCTAAGACGTTTTTTGTGGGTAAGCCCTCACCCACGGCGAAAAAGTTGGTTGAGGTGACGCTGGAGTGCTTAAACAGAGGAATTGCTGAAGTCAAGCCGGGGGCGCGGATTGGCGATATTGGGGCAGCGATTCAAGAGTACGCTGAAGGAGAAGGTTTTTCTGTGGTACGGAACTTCGCGGGACACGGTGTTCACCGCATTTTCCATACTGCACCAGAGATTCTCCATTATGGTAGACGCGGAACTGGGAAGCGTCTGAGACCGGGCATGGTTTTTACGATTGAACCGATGATTAATGAGGGCACTTGGGAAGTCGAGGTTCTCGACGATGGGTGGACGGCTATCACACTCGATCGCAAGCTCTCCGCCCAGTTTGAGCATACGGTGGCTGTCACTGAGGAAGGCGTCGAAATCCTTACCCAAGCTTAAGGATAGACGGTTCCCTCATCAAAGGTTGCTTTGTCGCGCTGGAGGAATTGTTGGGAGGTTGTGAGGAGCGTAGATGTGCCAGGTTTTGGCTAAACGATCTAAAATTGTCTGGCTTCTAACGGCGTTGTTTCTGTAATTCCGTGACTTGTGCTTCTAGTTTGTTGATACGCTGCTTGAGTTCGATAACCAGAGTGGCTAGGCGGTCAAACATGGGGTCTGCTGAGGCGGGTCGATTGCCTCTAGGGGCAATGGGAGGCGCTGGCTTCGTTGAGCCAGTTCTTTGAGTGGACTGGTTCAGCCCTAATACCTGCGACTGTAGCTGATTTATTTGCGATCGCAATTGATAAGTTTCGGATTCCAATCTAGAAATCCGCGATTCTAAGTAAGATGACTCTTGCGCCAGTGTTTGTTTGGGCAGGAGGGCGATTCCCAACATGATGGCAAGACAAAGCAACTCTATTTTTTTGAACATACATTATTGATCCTCTCAGGTAGGACAATTCGTGTGTTGGTGGTTGCATGGGGCACTCAGCGATCGCTTTATGAAAGCGATCGCACTAAATTAAATCAGAACAAGCAGGCTGTGTGGGTGTATCGATTGATTCAGGCGCTTGGACTTTGGTCTTTCTAATTTTTGATTTTTTGCTTTGCGTCCAGCTACAGATATCACGAGCTAGCTGTTTCCCATTGACTGCACAGTTAGAAGCTTTTTGGGTAAACTCTTCTACCGATGTAGTCGGTTTGCCCGGTTGAGACTTCACAAGACCATGAGCGCATTCATTCCGGTCGTAGCTCCAGAGCCTCACCGCATCAATCAAATCTTCTCTGGTTTTATACGGAACTTTCTCATCCCGCCTTTTCCATTCCTGAAGCAATCTTCCAAGAAAGGTTTCTTTATTCGTAAACTGATGAGTTTCGCCTGCTTCTTTCAGTCTAACAACTAAGTAACTCAAAAGCCGATCTGAAATGATGCTTTCCGCAATCATAATTGATTCTAGAAAAAACTCTTTTTGAATTGCCTCTTCCATGCGCTCAAAGGCAAACTTATAGGATTGAAATTTGATGATATTTTTGGTTGTTGCAGTTTTCATCCTATTAACCTTTGCGAGAGTCGGAAGTATGGCACCTAGAACAGATCAGCCAAATTACTCAAAACTTAAGTTGTGTACTCAGCGTTAATCTTCACATAGTCATAACTTAAGTCGCACCCCCAAGCGACACCAGAACCCGAACCATTCCCGATGCTCAGCGCGATCGCAACGGTCTGATCTTTAAAATTAGTCGGCGATGCAGGACGACTAAACGCAACAGGTTGACCGGACTCTACTTGCATTAAGTCATTACTGGAATCAGTGCTAAGTACCTCTTTTGCCGACGCTGCCGCCGCTTGTTTTAAATAAGCACTCGCCGCCGCCCGATCGAAGGGCAAAGGTTGACCATTTTCCATTAATAAGAAGTCCCCTAGCTGAATGCGGAGATGTTCTTGATCGAACAGCACCCCGGAACGACCCGCCGCTGCGGCAATTCGTCCCCAGTTAGGATCGCGCCCAAACACGGCTGACTTGACTAAGGATGAACCGACAACGGTTTTGGCAACCTGACGGGCAGCTTTTTCATCAGATGCGCCGGTAACTTGTACTTCAATTAAGCAGGTAGCCCCTTCGCCATCACGGGCGATCGCTTTCGCTAAATATTGGCAAACTTCAGTCAGCATCGCCTCTAATTTCTCGGCGTCTGGTCCCATTTCGGTAATCGCCGGGGTGCGAGATTCTCCGTTTGCTAAGGCGATCAGCGTATCGTTGGTACTCGTATCGCCATCTACGGTAATTTGGTTAAAACTTTGGTCGGCGGCTCGACTTACCATTTTTTGCCATAGGGAGGGAGCAACCGCCGCATCGCAAGTGACAAAAGCCAGCATCGTCGCCATGTTGGGATGAATCATCCCAGATCCCTTTGCCATACCGCCGATTCGCACCGGGCGATCGCCAAAAGTTGTCTCTAGGGCAATCGATTTCGTCACTAAATCGGTGGTGACGATTGCTTGTGCAGCTGCATCGCCGCCGGTTTCAGAGGCAGCGGCGACCAATTTAGGAATTCCATCTCGGAGGGCATCCATCTTAATTCGTTGCCCAATGACGCCTGTAGATGCCAATAAGATAGAGTCAGAGGAAATATTCAGCACTTGAGCCAACATCTGAGCGCTTTCAATTGCATCGATCCAACCTTGGGAACCCGTGGCGGCGTTGGCTTGCCCAGCGTTGCAGAGAATTGCGTGGGCGCTGTGTTTGACAGAGAGCTGCTGACGGCAATAATCGACACAAGCGGCGCGTACCTGACTGGTGGTGAAGACGCCTGCTGCGATCGCTTCTACCTCTGAATAAATTAATGCCAAATCTGGTAAGCCTGAAGGCTTCAGTCCGGCAGCAATTCCAGCCGCCCGATACCCTCTAGGAGCCGTTACTCCACCACTAATAATTTGCCAGTTTGTCATCACTCCCCCTGAAACCTAAATGATGCAAATTTTAGCAATTCTCAGGGCTGACAAACTGTTACTGAGTCATAAATTAAATTGGGGGCGATCGCGTTGCGCCCAACAAGTCAGTTCGCTTTGTGGATGCTCTCTACAGTTTACGTCCCTTCTATGTGAGCGATTGGGAAGACGCGATCGCCGTTAAAAACGTAAGATTTCTCTTTCGTAGTTTTCTGGACCTGGCTCTATTTCCCACACCAATCCTTCTCCAGGTGCCAGAATGACATCAACGTAAAGCTGGTCTACAGCAGTCGTGGCAATATCTTCGTTGTTTTCAAAGGGTTGTAAGTCCTCAGTCAGAAGTCTGAGGGTAAATCCACCGGGAATGCTTGTACCGATTGATAAATTTCGCAGCTCAAAGCGCCAGCTTCGCTCCTCTGGATTACCTAGGGGGATGACTTGCAATTCGTATTGTTGACCGGCAATGTCCAATCGGCGAGACAGTGCGGTGAGCATCGGCGTGGGTTCTGCGCTTCTAGCACCCGCAAAACTCGGTTGAAACTCAACCCGTCCCCAACCCAATTGCTGTCCGACTTCTGAGACACCCATCCGGAGCCATTGCAGAATTGACCACTGCTCCGGTAGTCCTTGCCGTCGTTCGTACAAACGCTCTCGCCAGCCGCCATGCTCTAGTAACGCTCCCCAGATAGCAAAAGGCACTTCTAGCCGAGGCGCTGTAATTGCAGTGTTTGCTAAACGCTGGATCAAATTTTCTGCTTGTGTTGAGGATAAAGGGGTCATTGGTGCAACCTCGGTGCGGGTCGCTTCTTCCGGGCAAAGTTGACGCGCCACCCACAGAGCATTGATGTCTGGAATTACGTCGCTTTCATCTAAAGAATAAGTGCGATCGCTCGCATCATAATTTCCTCTCGTCTTTAGCTGTTGATGAGTGCAGTACCCCCAAATCCTGAGCCACCCATTATCCGGATCGACTTGCACGGCTAGGTAATAATCCCCAACCCAACTGGGTATATCTACCCATTCTTGCGGCACCCGCAATTCGCTCAAGTCGATGGCTTCGCTGACAATGAAGACGAATCGCGTTGTCCCTAATTCAATCGCGGTTCCATTCACCACTTCCCAGCCGCTGGGTAAAGCGCCAACACTAGGCCAAGCTTTCGCTCTTGGTTCGTACTCTTCTCGCAGCCAAGATAAAATTGCACTCAGGGAAATTTGATTGAGATAAGCATTCCAACGACTACTGAGTGTAGAAAAAGATTGGCTTTGTTGTTGCGCCTGATTTTGAGCGGTGGGCGAGATTTCTAAGCACAGTTGAGTCGGATCGGTAAAGGCAAATAAGGCGGCGTCATAGGTCATTGGGGCTGCTCCCTGTGGGTTAGGGTGTCAAGATGGCTGTAGTGGGTTTTGAGCCATTCTTCCAGCACTGCACTGGTATCTTTTAGTACGTCTGAGGTCAAGGAAATATGCAGGGTGTTCTGGCTCCATTGAGCCAGCGCCAGCAGCAAGGATTGCCGTGCCTTAGAAAGCCGACGAGAAACCGTATATTGCTGAATTTCCAACTGCTGAGCAATCTGCTGTTGATTTAGCTGCTGAGTGTAGTACATCTGCAATAGTTGTTGGGCTTGGGATTCCAGCTTGGCAACGGCTGCGACTAAAACTGCGTTAATTTCAGCTAGCTGAGAATTGCGGCTTTGTTCTTCTTCCTGACTAATAATTTCGGCAAGTAAAGATGGAGATTCAGTTCCAGAGAGCGTCTCCAGGAATTCTCCAGAATCTTGTCCTTCCCTGGGAGTATTCAGGGAATTAAACGTCGGATAGAGATAGTCGCGTGCAGCTTTCGCACAACTCAGCAGCCACTTTTCCAACGTTTCGGGATGACATTCTGCACCTTGTCGTTGTGAATTGTAATTGTACAGGGTTGAGATCGCGTTCCAAGCAGCAGTGTCTGGTTTCGGAAGTTTGCGGCTGACGACAGTTTGCGTCGGGACATACACCGCCTTGAAACAGTTCCAAGCGAGAACGTAACTTGCGATCGCTTGCGAAGATAACCCCGCTGTTTGCAAAGCCTCAATGAGTCGCTTTTGGCTGATTTTACGCAACAATCCCCAAGGCGTGCAGATATCCACTTCCCCGCGCTGGCGCAGGTTTTCGCGGATCAGATTGCCGAAAATGGCACTCGCGTAATTTTTCAGTGCAAAACCTTGGCTAGGGTTAAAGCCTTTGAGGACTTTATCAACTTGCGCGATCGCGATTTGAAAACAGTCAGCGACAGTATTCTGTCCGCTGGAAAAATTTGCAGCCGTTTTTTGAGCCACCCAATAGCCAGTTTCTTGGAGATAAGCGGCTAGATGCCATGTTCCCAGGGAATCACTCATTTTGGGCGATCGCGCCAGACTCTCCCCCTGAAATTGCCTTTCCTTGTACCAGTAAAGCACCCAATATTTTTCTGAAGTTTCTGGTTGTGGCAGCTGACTCATGCAACCCAGCATACTTCGCCGCAGTTTGGCATCTGTCACCCAACCACTGAACCGATCCGCATCAAATTGCAAGAACGTCGAAAAAATTTCAATGATGTTTTGCCGAGTCTGCATAAAAAATCGCCAACCGACATAGAGAACAACAGACGGGATTTAGCAACGCTTCCCGAACTTGACTACAGGAACTCAACAACGTTTCCCAAACCTTACTACAAAAAGTTAGCAAGATGGTCAGACTTAATTTTCGTTTTCGGTTTCGACCCTCTTTGCAACATATTTGGTTAGAGCCATTTAAAATTTATGAGCGTTGCGCCGAGGGAATTTAATGTAATGGGTGCCTGGAGAGAAAAGTGGCAATAATTTCTAATTGAATCCCTCAGTTTGAATCTTAACTTCCTCTCATCTAGGGAAATGTATTTCTATTACTAAATCTAGGTTTCTCGTGCAGAGGCTAGATAGGGAATCTTGCGATCGCAATTGGTTTCAAGTCTTAAGCTATCTTCTCTAGAGAGAGCGATCGCTTTTAGGTAAGTCTTAATACATTCGCTGTAATTTTAGCTACCGAGTGGGGCATTTTTGATGTATTTCCTCCGCGGTATTATTCGAGCCATTAAAGTGTAAGGTTGAGGTAGTCAGTTTTTTAATGTAGATTCTTCTAAACTCAGCCCCATCTGCATTGTATATAATAAACCCCTGCGGAATAGGTTTATAAGTTCCAGGCGTTGAAAACATTTTTGACCATTGGTTATTAGAATTCCACAGACCTTGGACATAGCCATCTGCTGTATACACCATTCTGCTATGGTTGCATTGCCCTGGTGGACTCCATTCACCAACCAGCAATTTGTAGTTAATCTGCGTTTCAGCGTTTGCGCCGGGGGTGAAGCTTGTTAGTAGTAGGGCGAGAATGACGGGATTACTGCCGATTAGCTTTCTTAGTTTCATCCTTGCGGCAGTGTTTGAAATCTGCGATCGCTTAACCATAATCTCTTCTAATTTTTAAACCTCAACACTTCAATTCTTCACCCGATAATGAAGCAATAAGACACCACTTTCATAGATTTTGCTGTCGGTGAGTTCTACAGCGGTTTGCTTGATGACTCCGGAAAAAAGTGGAATGCCCGATCCGAACAGTACCGGACTCAACTTCAGGATGATCTCGTCAATCAAGTTTTCGCCAAGAAGCATTGTCGCTAAATCCGCGCCACCGCAAAGGTAAATGTCTTTGCCCGTTTCATTCTTCAATTTCCTGAGCAATTCAGCAATATTGTCTGAAACGAGTTCAACATTCTCATCCGGACTTTCCTTCATCGTCCGCGAGAAAACGTACTGCTTCATCGTTGGATAAGGATTGGTAACGCCGAGCTTCAGTCCGAACTCGTATGTCCTACGTCCCATTAAAACGACATCAAACTGCTTGAGCGATTCGAGATAATCGGTTATGTGTTCGCCTTCCGTAGGAAAACCATCAACTGTGTGATCTTCGTGGGCAATAAACCCATCAATGGTGCAAGCTACGTAATATTTTAGTCTTCGCATATAGCAATTCTGGTTTGGATGCAGTCCAGTTTAACCCCACCCTGGCTCCTCCCCACAAGCTTTCGCCTTTGAGGAGTTCCACACGTCGCTCGTCCAAGATGCCCTTTGCATTTGCAATAAGGGGTGATGCTCGTCCAGCGTCCATTTGGCTATCGTTACGGTCATAGCGAATGCTTCTTGTCAGCTAGGCGATCGCTTTCTTTTCGATATTCTCACTTCACAGCATAATCTACCAAGATTACCCGTCTGTCCGTTGCACTCGGCGGAAATTGACGATAACTTTAGCTCTCCCTACAGGCTGGAGGGATTCATGAATTCAGGATCAGCGATCGCCTCTAGTTGAGGAAAGTGGATAAACATCATTAAATGGGTTTAATAAGCAAAACTTAATCAGACTGTTTATTGGGTTAAGCAAGGACATCCAAGTAAATTTCTATGATTACCATTGGATTTTTCATGAACAAGTCTGCCTAATGTATGCAATTCGAGCGATCGCGCTGCCTTAATGTAGGTCTTATCGCAAATTCAGCGTTTTAGATAATCACCCATTAATCAGCGTATTCGTTTAGCTAATCACAGTGTCAAATCTAAAGAAAAAATTTATAGATACCATTGGATTTTTCACTGATAAGTTGCGTTTTTTAGCTATTCATTTACCAATTCAAGGTGGTATATTCACTTTTAACGAAGAGCGCAAGCAGCGTTGCTAACGCAAAGAAGCTAACGCGACCGACTTTAGCAAATTTGTTTGAAGCTAATTGCCGTAACTCTATCAGTAGGTTCGCGGCTTAGTTTTAGCAAACAACCATCAATTTTAGTGCAGTAAACCTTTAACCAGTGCAGGAAAGAGGTTTCTTCTGCCTCTAATTGTCATGGCTTTTGCGTTCAAGAAGCATTCTTTTTATTAAGATAGCTTTCCTGCCAAAAACACTAAACAAGATTTGTAACAAGGAGGCATTATGAGCCAATTTTCTCGACTTTCACGCCGCAAATTTATTTTAACTGCTGGGGCATCTACTGTAGTTTCTTTATTGCTAAAAGGGTGTTTAGGAAATCCTCCCGAACCAGGCAACAGCACTCTAGCGCAGACAACTACTGGTGCTGCGCCTGCTGCTAACATCAACCCAGAACAAGCGCCAGAAACTTCTAAAGTAAAACTAGGATTTGTCCCCATTGTAGAATCTGCTCCCCTAATTATTGCTAAAGAGAAAGGTTTTTTTGCTAAATACGGCATGACGGAAGTTGAAATTTCCAAACAAGCTTCCTGGGGTTCCATGCGGGATAACACCGAGATTGGTTCAGCCGGTGGCGGTGTGGATGGCGGTCAATATCAGATGCCAATGCCGCATTTGATTGCTGAAGGTATTATCACCAAAGGTAATCAAAAAATTCCCATGTACTTACTAGCTCAGTTGAATACTCATGGGAATGGAATTGCCCTTGCTAGCAAGCATCTAGGGAAGGGAATGTCATTAAAAATGAACGGTGGAACTGCATTATTCAACCAACTCAAATCAGCAAACACTCCGTTTACAGCCGCCCATACGTTTCCCCAAGTTAACCAAGATTTCTGGATTCGCTACTGGTTAGCAGCAAACGGCATTGATCCAGATGCTGATATGAAATTAATTCCCGTACCATCTGCTCAAACTGTTGCCAACATGAAGACGGGGACGATGGATGCTTTCAGTACAGGTGACCCCTGGCCCTATCGAATTGTTAAAGATAAGATTGGCTTTATGGCGGCATTAACCGCGGAAATTTGGAAAAATCATCCTGAAGAATACTTGGCTTTAAGAGCAGATTGGGTTAATAAAAATCCCAAGGCAACTAAAGCAATTTTGAAAGGTATCATGGAAGCGCAACAGTGGTTAGATAATTTTGATAACCGGAAAGAAGCAGTACAAATTCTCGGTTCGCGGAATTATTTCAACCTTGCACCAGAAATTCTTGAAGGCCCAATGATGGGCAAATACGATATGGGCGATGGTCGCGTCATTGACGATAAATCAATGGCACCTTATTACTGGAAAGATGAAAAAGGTAGTGTTTCTTATCCCTACAAGAGCCACGATCTTTGGTTTATCACCGAAAGCGTCCGCTGGGGCTTTTTGCCTGAATCTACATTGGCAAATGCTAAAACCATTATTGATAAAGTCAACCGGGAGGATATTTGGAGAGAAGCGGCCAAAGAAGCAGGAATTGCTGCTGCTGACATTCCGACAAGTACATCTCGTGGCGTTGAAGAATTTTTTGATGGTGTTAAGTTCGACCCAGAAAATCCCACAGCTTACCTGCAACAACTGAAAATCAAGAAAGTGAAAGCTTAGTCTGTTGTCAGCCGCTAGTTGATAACAAATAGCAGACAACGGACAAAAAACAGTAGACCAATTACCCATTCCCAATTACCCAAGTTTAGGAGAAGACTGTCCATGACAACGCTACAAAGACGCGCTTCCACTACTTCCCAGAACGCCTGGTTGTCCCGCCTAAACAAGCAATTTCCCGACCTGATACCGCCATTTATCGCGATCGCTATTTTCCTCCTCGTGTGGCAGCTGTTCTCTTGGACTCCGGGTGCAACGCTACCAGGCCCCATTCAGGTAGTCAAAGACACTTGGATACTAATTTTCTGGCCTTTTTATGACAAAGGCGGTACAGACAAAGGTTTGTTTTGGCAAATTCTCGCTAGTTTACAACGGGTGGCTATTAGTTACTCCTTAGCAGCGATTATCGGTATTGCCTTGGGCATCTTGATTGGTACGAATAAATTGATGTCCAAAGCCTTAGATCCTCTCTTCCAGTTATTGCGAACTGTACCGCCTCTAGCTTGGGTGCCAATTTCTTTGGCAGCATTGCGCCAAAATGAACCAGCCGCCCTTTTCGTAATTTTTATCACCGCTATCTGGCCTATCTTGATTAATACAGCGGTGGGAGTGAAGCAAATTCCTCAAGATTACAACAACGTCGCCAAAGTTTTGCAGCTTTCACGGAAAGAATACTTCTTCAATATTCTCATTCCTGCTGCTTTACCCTACATTTTCACAGGTTTGAGAATTGCAATCGGTTTGGCTTGGTTGGCAATTATCGCAGCAGAAATTGTGATGTCCGGTATTGTCGGGATTGGCTTCTTTATCTGGGAAGCGTATCAGAATAACGCAGTTAGTGAAGTTATCTTGGCTTTAATCTACATCGGTGTTGTTGGTCTGGTGCTAGATAAAGCGATGGCTTGGATAGAAAGGCGGATTGTACCTGAAGCACAAAAGTAACTAATGGCTAATAGCTAATGGCTAATTGCAATTAGCCATTAGAAACTAACAACTGACAAAGGGTAAGGGACAAGTAGATGAGCGTTTTTGTTGCTGTTGACCAAATTGATAAGGTGTTTTCGTTAACCGGGGGTGGCACCTATGTTGCTCTCAAAGGAATTGACCTCCAGATAAAAAAAGGAGAATTTGTTTCTCTAATTGGTCACTCCGGTTGTGGTAAATCCACGCTGTTAAACATGGTGGCGGGTTTAGATTTGCCAACTGAAGGTGTAGTGACGTTGGAAGGTCAACGCATTACTAAACCCGGCCCTGACCGGATGGTAGTATTCCAAAATTATTCACTATTGCCTTGGCGCACGGTACGGGAAAATATTGCGTTAGCTGTGAACTCGGTAATGAAAGATTTGCCAGCCGGGGAACGCAAAGCAATTGTAGAGCAGCATATTGATATGGTAGGGTTGCGCCATGCTGCTGATAAACCACCAGCTCAATTATCGGGTGGAATGAAACAGCGGGTAGCGATCGCCCGCGCCCTCGCGATTCGTCCCAAGTTACTGCTACTCGATGAACCGTTTGGGGCATTAGATGCGCTGACGCGGGGTAACTTGCAAGAACAGCTGATGAGAATCTGCGAAGAAAACCAAGTCACCGCCGTTATGGTGACTCACGATGTCGATGAAGCGGTGCTGTTGTCTGACCGAATTGTAATGCTCACCAATGGCCCAGAATCCAAAATTGGTCAGATTCTGGAAGTTGATATTCCCCGTCCCCGCAAGCGGATGGAAGTCGTAGAACATCCCAGCTACTACAGCTTGCGGAGTGAGATGATTTACTTCCTCAATCAGCAGAAACGGATTAAGAAAATTCGCGCTAGGAAGACGACAGCGATCGCGCGTCACGGACTAGAAAAAGTTAATCTCGATATTGGCTTCTTACCCCTAACCGCTTGTGCGCCTCTAGCGATCGCTAAGGAAAAAGGCTTCTTTACTAAGCATGGACTGGATGAAGTCAACCTAATGCGCGAAACCAGCTGGCGGGGAATCACCGATGGTATAACTGGCGGATATTTAGATGCCGCCCAGATGCCCTCCGGAATGCCCATCTGGTTAACTCTAGGAGGTCATGAGAACCGCCCCGTTCCGGTCGTCACCTCCCTGACCATGACCCGCAACGGCAACGCCATCACCCTCGCCAAGCGCTTCTACGAGGAAGGCGTGTACAGCTTATCTGATTTTAAAGAGTATCTGCATTCCACTCCCGATCGTCAGCACCGGATGGGAATGGTGCATCCCAGTTCCATGCACAACCTGCTGCTGCGTTATTGGCTGGCGGCTGGAGGTATTGACCCCGACCGCGACGTATCCCTCAAAACCATCCCTCCCGCCCAAATGGTTGTGGATTTGCAAGCCGGAACGATTGACGGTTACTGCGTCGGGGAACCGTGGAATCTCCGCGCCGCGGAAGAAGAAATTGGCTTTACGATTGCGACAGACTTAGAAATTTGGCTGGGACACCCAGGTAAAGTTCTCGGTGTTCGGGAAGACTGGGCAGCAGCTTATCCTAACACCCACATCGCCTTAGTGAAAGCTCTCTTGGAAGCTTGCAAATACTGTGCAGATACGGCGAATGCCCAAGAGATTCGGGAGATTTTGGCGCGGCGGGAGTATGTAAGTACCGATTTAGCTTACATCCAGATGGGAGAACCAAATTTCTCTGCCTGTAGCTTAGACCATCCAATGCGCGAGTATGCCCATCACCAGTTTTACGGCGAAGGTGGTGTCAACCGTCCCAGTCGAACTGAGCAACTTTGGATTATGACGCAGCTGGCGCGTTGGGGCGATACTCCTTTCCCTAGAAATTGGGTAGAAATTCTGGAACGAGTCTGTCGAGTTGGTGCGTTTAGCACAGCAGCGCGAGAACTGGGTCTTGATATTAGTTATACTCGCGGCGCAATTCAACTGTTTGATGGCACTCCTTTTAACGCCGATGACCCAATAGCCTATCTCAATAGTCTGCCGATTAAACAGGATTTTTCAGTTGCGGAAGTGGTCATCGATTCAAGGACGAAGACAGCCGCCTAATTTACAGAAACCCAGACGAATGTAATTCGCGGCTATACAAACACCGCTGGCGCGGACTGAATTTAAAACTTGCGAAGGCAGGTAAAGTCTCGTGTAGCCGCTATTTCTAATCGCCCTTTCTAATCGCCCAGTTTTGCTCCCACCGTTTATTTACCCCCTCTACAGCCATGCAAGCTTTTAACTTTCAAACCCCAACTTCTTTCACTCAAAACTCAAAACTCAAAACTCAAAATACTAGTTCTCCATTTTTGGTGATTGAAAATGTCTCCAAAGTTTATCCAACGCCAAAAGGTCCTTACACGGTTCTGGAAGACGTTAACCTCACCGTACAGCAAGGTGAGTTTATCTGTGTCATCGGTCACTCTGGCTGTGGCAAATCAACGCTGCTAAATATGGTGTCGGGTTTCAGTACGCCCAGCAGCGGCGAGGTGCGAGTTGGCTCTAAGCGCATCACCCAACCGGGGCCAGACCGCATGGTAGTATTTCAAAATTACGCTTTGTTGCCTTGGCGGACTGCGTTTGAAAATATTTATCTAGCAGTTAACGCAGTTTATCCTAATAAGCCGGAAGCTGAAAAAAGGGCGATTGTCAGAGACCATTTAGCAATGGTGGGACTCACAGAAGCTGCTGACAAAAAGCCAACCCAACTATCCGGCGGGATGAAACAGCGAGTCAGTATTGCCCGTGCTTTGGCGATTCGCCCCCAAGTCTTAATTCTCGATGAACCTTTTGGAGCGTTGGATGCAATTACTAAGGAAGAATTACAGGAAGAATTGCTGAAAATTTGGAACGATAACCGAGCGACTGTATTAATGATCACTCACGATATTGATGAGGCTTTGTTTTTAGCAGATCGCTTGGTAATGATGACGAACGGCCCTCATGCTAAAATTGGCGAGGTGATGGAAATTCCTTTTCCGCGTCCGCGCGATCGCGCCCGAATCATGGAAGATCCGCAATACTACAAATTGCGAAATCACGCTTTGGATTTCCTCTACAATCGCTTTGCTCACGACGAATAAAGCAAAAGGCAAAAGGAAAAAACAACACGTCTTTTTTCCTTTTGCCTTTTACCCCGTTAAGTATAAAAAATACTAACGTTTTTAAAATAATCTGAATGGTGTATCTATAAAAAGAGATTGACAAAATGTGGAGAAGCAAGAGGTTAACAAAACAAATTAGAGCAGCTTTCAAAGATGAAAACTTCTTGCACGCGCTGGAAACTATAGAGGGCATTGTTTCCAAGGTTCTTTCAGTTGCTATGATCTTAGTTATTCTGTTAGCAATTTGGAATCTAGGAGTTTATCTGGTACAAATACTGGTTAGCCAACCAGAAGATGAGCCTTTTACCAAAACATTGTTCAAAATATTTGGATTATTTTTAAACGTTTTAATTGCTCTTGAAATTTTAGAAAATATCACTGCATATCTAAAAAAGCACGTTATTCAAGTTGAGTTAGTAATTGTTACTTCTTTAATCGCTGTTGCTCGAAAAATTATTATTCTAGATTTAGAAAAAACTTCAGGAGTTGACATAATTGGGTTAGGAATTGCCCTTTTATCTCTTGCGATTAGTTATTGGATTATTCGCTACATGAACACCAAATAGCATCGCGAATAAAAAAAAGGTTGTGAACTAGAGATTGGCACCCGCACTAGCAGACTAAAGTACCCTTAATGGGAAAATTCAAAGAGGTACTAATAATTAATCCTGATTGAATTCCATTAAAATTTTGATGGAATCTAGCAGGTGTGGAGAGTCAAATATTGGGACAAAACTTAACGTTACAACGTGTACTTTGTTCGGAAAAATCGTTAATTGAAATTATTAAAAATATTTCTTATGAAGGGCAGCTTCTCCAACATGAGGAGAAGCTTTTTTTATTTCTACGTATCTAAAATAAAGTTTAAATTTCCCTAATAGCATTCTAGCTAATATAAATTACCGAAAATAATGCTGCATAGGTATCCTGATGGCTTTCGGGAATACCGAGCAGGTTAGCACAGCTATTAAATATCCGGTAGTGCTGAATAGTAATGGTCACGAACGAAGAGAGGCATTGTAATGATGCACAAAGTACCAAATTGCCCCAATATGATTGCTCAATTTTTTAGAGAACGATAACG
>NZ_JACJTV010000056.1 GCF_014698845.1 Coleofasciculus sp. FACHB-1120
TAGGGATTTCCGGAACCTTTAACTTCATGATCGTGTTCCAAGCCGAGCACAACATCCTGATGCACCCCTTCCACCAACTCGGTGTAGCCGGTGTCTTCGGGGGTGCCCTGTTCTCCGCCATGCACGGTTCTTTGGTGACTTCCTCCTTGGTGCGTGAAACCACCGAAACCGAATCCCAGAACTACGGTTACAAATTTGGACAAGAAGAAGAAACCTACAACATCGTTGCAGCTCACGGCTACTTCGGTCGGTTAATCTTCCAATATGCTTCCTTCAACAACAGCCGTTCCTTGCACTTCTTGTTAGGTGCATGGCCGGTCATCGGCATCTGGTTCACCTCTTTAGGAATCAGCACAATGGCATTCAACCTGAATGGTTTCAACTTCAACCAGTCAGTGATTGACAGCCAAGGTCGGGTCATCAACACTTGGGCAGACGTGATCAACCGCGCCAACCTGGGTATGGAAGTGATGCACGAGCGCAACGCTCACAACTTCCCCCTCGACTTGGCAGCTGGTGAGTCCACCCCAGTGGCTCTGGTTGCTCCCAGCATCAATGGCTAATCGTTAGAGACAAGATAGATACATCACGTCTCTACTGAATCAAAAGCGCCTCCCAAAAGGGGGCGCTTTTTTATTGGGAACCCGCAGATAGAGGCAGATTGTATCAATCCCATCTACCGGCGGTTTAGGATAAATATGGAAGCATACAGATTGGAGATAGGACAACGGTTTACACACGTCCCTTAGCTCGTCTTATTGAGCAATTACAACGGTTGCCAGGAGTTGGCCCGAAAACTGCACAACGTCTGGCATTGCATATTATTAAGCGATCGCCCGAAGAAGTAGAAACCCTGGCTCAAGCTTTAGTAGAGGCAAAAAAGCAAGTCGGTTTATGTCAGGTGTGCTTTCACCTGGCGGCTGAACCTGTCTGCGATATTTGCCGTAACTCTAACCGCGACAACAGCACACTCTGTGTCGTGGAAGATTCCCGTGATGTGATTGCGCTAGAAAAAACTCGCGAGTATAGCGGTAAGTATCACGTCTTGGGAGGCATCATTTCGCCGATGGATGGAATTGGCCCTGATCAACTGAATATTCAACCGCTGGTGCGGCGAGTAAGTCAGCAAAAAATTAAAGAAGTGATTTTGGCAATTAGTCCCAGCGTGGAGGGTGAGACAACGACCCTGTACGTCGGTCAATTGCTGAAACCTTTTACAAAAGTGACGCGGATTGCCTTCGGTTTACCGATGGGGGGTGATTTAGAGTATGCCGATGAGGTGACGCTAGCACGAGCCTTAGAAGGTCGCAGAGAGCTTGATTAGACAAGTAAAACTCCTTCAATGCCTTTCTTAACGGAAAAAAGTAGAATTATCTCTTTCCTCGTTAAGAGGGGAAGTTTGGAGTAGGGTTAGGGTCTGCAATTGATGTTTTTACTTTCCTTGAGATGGCATAGGGGGAGTGATTCAGGATATTAATACTGACTAATCCTTACCCCTTTTTTAAATTAATCAGTAGTTTGATACTAATTGCTAATCCTAATCACCCTATGAGCAAGCAGTTATGAACAGCCAATAAATAATCTCGGTATTCAAGTTAATTAATAGAGTTTCTAACTTAGTTTCTGCTTGACGAAAGCCATAATCTGAGCCAATTGCTTTTTCAATGCCGGAATTTCAGCCACTTGTTCCTTCAATCCCTTAATTTCAGCCTGCATTGCCGCCATTTTTTCATTTAATGCCTTAATTTCAGCAGATGCATCTGTAGAGCCAGCAACAACTGCGGTTGTCTGAGCAGAAGGTTTTCCAGCTTGTGGGCGTGGTAATTTGGCTTTAGCGATCGCCGACTGGATTGCCTGATTTAAGTGCTTCTCATTGAAAGGCTTCTCTAGAAATTCAAAATACTCAAACGGTTCTGAGAGTTTCTCCATCACCTCTGCTTTCCGCCCAGAGATTACTACTAAGGGAATCATCTGGAGTTCGGGTGAAGCTTGAAGTTGTCCAAAGACTTCCCAACCGCTCATCCGAGGCAGAATCCAATCCAAAATAATTACATTCGGACGTTCTTGGCGGATGAGATTGAGTCCCTCTTCGCCATCTTTTGCTTCTAAAACTTGAAAGGTTCCCGGAGGCAACATTTCGGGCAATGAAGCCCGAATGACTTTAGCATCATCAACAATCAGGATTTTTTGAGTTACGGCTCCGGCTTTCTGAGCGGCGGGAGCTGTTGGGCTGCCTTTACCGGCTGGGGCTGTTTGGGCAGCAGGCGCAGCAGCTTGTCGCCGGGGCAGTTTCGCCTTCGCCATTGCTGATTTCATCGCCTGAATCAGCGTCTTCTGCTCTAGCGGCTTGGCAACAAATTCAAAATACTCAAACGGTTCCGGAATTTTGTGTGTAACTTCTTCTTTACGCCCTGATGTCACCACTAAAGGAATCTTTTGAAGTTCCGGAGAGACTTGAATTTGTTGAAAGACTTCCCAGCTACTGGGTTGAGATGACAGGAAATCCAGCACGATCAAATTTGGGCGTTCTTTTCGGATTAAATTGAGTCCTTCTTGAGAGTCTTTTGCTTCCAGAACTTCAAAGTTGTTCTGGGGCAATAGCTTTCGGACTAGGCTCCGACTGGTGGTGCTGTCATCGATAACCAGGATCTTGTTACTTGGCATAACTAACTCCTAGGAGTGGTGACTGAGGGCATTCCCTGAAACAAGCAACTCAACCGAAAGAACGCCCCGATTACCAGTTCGCTACGTTGGAAAATTGAATGGGGCAGTATCCAACGGGTGAGATTATTCTATAAATGCTAGCGATTACTTCAGCTTTTGTTTAATGAATGTCACAATTTGAGCTAGCTGTTTCTTCAATCCCTCAACCTCACTAGGCACTGCTGCCATTGCAGCCACCTGTTTCTTCAAGGCGTCCATCTCAGCTTGCATCTTGGCAATCTTGGCATTCAACTGCTGAATGTCTGCTGAACCAGCCCCTGAGTCTGGTGGAACGGTCTCCTTAGAGACTGGCTGCGGTGTGGGCGGTACTACCACTGGGCGGTTTCTCGACTTTGCCATTGCTGACTTGATAGCCGCAATTAGTTGCTTCTGGTCAAAAGGCTTGGGTATGAATTCAAAATGTTCAAAAGGTTCGGAGATTTTCTCCGTCACCTCTTCTTTGCGACCAGACATTAAAACTAAAGGAATTGACTGAAGTTCGGGCTTACTTTGAATCTGCTGGAACACTTCCCACCCGCTCATTTTGGGCAAGAGAAAATCTAACATGATCAAGTTCGGGTGCGACTGGTAGATCAGATTCATGCCTTCCAGCCCGTCTTTTGCTTCTAAAATTTCAAAGTTACCCGGAGGTAACATATCTCGTACTGTATTTCTGATTACTCGACTGTCATCAATCACCAGAATTTTGTGACCTGCCACGACTGACTCCTTAGGGGTAATTTAAAGAAAAACTAAAGTTGAGTTGATCCGACTGCTGCTTTGTCGGTAATTTTCAGCTAGATGAGCGGCTAGCAGAAAACTTCCTCGCGTTCCTACCAATCAGGATAATTTGGAATGAGTAGTACAAGTGTGTCTGCGCTACAGAACTATGATTTCTATACCCGATTACGGTAAACCAACGCTAGCGCCGTAATGGGGATTGTCATGAGTGCTTGGTATACAGCAATACAATGGCTTGCCTGATACCCTCACTCTTCGATGGTCTTGATATACATAAACATAAAGCCAAAAAGCCAGCAGCGTGCCTAGTTCTAGATTAATCCGGTCTGAGTTGAAAGGTAAAAAAACTAGAGCAGAATCAGAGTTAGAGTTGAATGCTTTAAGATTTGTATCATAGGACTGACGCATTGCCCAACGACTGTAGAGGCTTTTTTGTGTTCCGCACCGACTAGTCCGCACCGACTATAGAGACAAAGCCGGACGAAAGTAGGCAATATAGCGGTTCTCACTTGAGTGCAATATACACTCGAAACCTCACCCCCAGCCCCTCTCCGTTCACGGAGAGGGGGGAATATTGAACCCATTTCACGGGGAGGGGCTGGGTTAAACCGTACTGCATCCAATAGAGAATTGCTATAGAAATTCTTGTAAGCCCTTGAGTCTACAGGTAAATCGGCTTCAGTTCTGTATTATACGGATGCTTATTGAGCTGGCAGCCCAGAAAAAAACATGAATTTGCCTACCGAAACGAATGCTCGACACATTCAGCCTGATGTACAAGCGTGGAGGTCAGAAATTGAGGCGCTACCGCCTTGGTTGCGACGCTCCATTGGGAAAGCTAGCGACATTTCGACGGTGCAGCGAATTATCAAGCAGCGGCAAATTCACACGATTTGCGAAGAGGGGCGCTGTCCGAATCGGGGGGAGTGCTATGCTCAAAAGACAGCAACATTTCTGCTGATGGGGCAAACTTGCACCCGTGCCTGTGCTTTTTGTCAAGTGGATAAAGGGCAGGCACCGATGCCTTTAGATCCGGAAGAACCGCAAAAGGTGGCTCAGGCGGTGCAGTTGCTTTCTTTGCGCTACGTGGTGCTGACTTCGGTGGCAAGAGATGATTTGCCGGATGGGGGGGCGAGTTGGTTTGCGGCGACGATGGTGGCGGTAAGAGAGCTGAATCCGGAAACTCTAATTGAGGTATTGACGCCAGATTTCTGGGGAGGTAAGGATGCACAGGAGAAACAACGCCAGCGGATTGAGACGGTGGTTGCAGCGTCACCTGTTTGTTATAACCACAATATTGAGACGGTGGGGCGTCTGCAAGGACGGGTGCGAAGGGGGGCACAGTATGAGCGATCGCTTGATGTTCTCCGGATTGTGAAAGAACTTGACTCCACAATTGCCACGAAATCCGGCTTGATGCTGGGACACGGGGAAACTGAAGCCGAAGTGATTGAGGCGATGACCCATTTGCGGAATGTTGGATGCGATCGCATTACTCTCGGTCAGTATATGCGCCCTTCTCTAGAACATCTGCCAGTCCAAAAATACTGGACGCCAGAAGAATTTGAGCATCTGGGAGCGATCGCCCGGAAAATGGGCTTTGCTCACGTCCGTTCCGGTCCCCTCGTCCGCAGCTCCTACCATGCGGGAGAGAGTGATTAAAGTCAAGAAGCCAAGGGAGGAAAAAAGAATTTTTCTATTTATCGTGCATCGGCGAAGCGCCTATCAACGTCTATGCTGCTTTCAGGAAGAGTGTGGTAAATGAAAATATTTCTATCGAGCCGTGCTAATTGTGACAGCTCTTTGGTATTTCTTGATAAAGTCCAAAATTAGGAGCGAATGCTTATGACTGCACAAGCCAAGAAACCAAAAGGTTCTCTTACTCAGACGAGTAAACCTCCCTATCCTTTTCGCACTATCGTTTCGCTGATTCTCTTAGCGGGTAACTTCCTAGTTGCAGCGATTTATTTCCACATCATCAACCCGTAATCCATCTCTAAGAAAACTGAATCTACAGTTTTGAGGTTAGGGCGAATGGCAACGATGAAGGCGGAAGGCAGAAGGATGGATAGCCTGTTGTATTCATCCTTCTCCCTTCATCCTTCATCCTTTTATAGGGTGCCCTTAAACAAGCCTTGGGGACGGACAAGCAGAATTAAGACCATGATCAAGAGGGCAACGCCCTGCTTGTATTCAGACCCCAGGATGGGGACGCTAACTTCTTGGGCGATACCAATTACCAACGCACCCGCGATCGCGCCGTAGGGGTTGCCAATCCCGCCGAGAATCACCGACGCAAACATCGGCAAAATCAAAAACCATCCCATGTTGGGGCGTAGACCCGTAATCAGCCCGTACATAGCTCCTCCCAGGGACGTAAAAACGCCAGTAATAAGCCAAGTCCAAATCACCACGCGCTCAACGTTAATGCCTGAGACGCGAGCGAGATCGATATCATCCGCAACTGCTCTCATTGCCTTCCCGATTTTGGTGTTCTGCAACAGGAAATGCAGCCCCAACATGGCGAGGACGGCTAAAACCATGACAACAATCCGGTAATAAGCCACGTTGACTCCCAGGATGTTGATAGCGGAGGCAATCGGCAAATTGTAGCGCTGGTTGCCTCCTCCCCAAATGAAAATGATGCCATTGCGGAGAAACAAGGCAAGTCCAATAGAGATGATGATCAGGGTGGTAGGGGAGGCGCGGCGTGCCCGCATTGGTTTCCAGAGCAGCTGTTCGCTCAGTAGCATCGCCGCCACCGTTCCTCCCGCGCCTAGAATCATTGACAGCCAAATATTTATCCCACTGATATTCGCTAACCAGGTAAGATACGCGCCCAAGGTCATAAAATCGCCATGAGCAAAGTTGGAAAGGCGCAAAATTCCATAAGTCAGCGTTAGACCAATCGCCGCTAGCGCAATGATGCAACCCACGGCGATGCCATTCACAATTAGTTGAGCAGTTTGGATGTCCATTTACTTGACTCTCCAGTTAACTGGAGATTTCATAATAGCGATTGAAACAATAATCCTGAATTTACACTATGACACTACAACTGAAAGTTCCCAGCATGGCTTGTTCTGCCTGTGTAGACACGATTTCCAAGGCAGTTGCCACTCTTGACCCTACCGCGAAGGTAGAGGCTGATACCAAAACCAAGTTCGTAAGCGTGGAAACACAACAGCCAGCAGACAAAGTGAGGGAAGCGATCGCGAACGCTGGATATCCTGTCGCCTAGCGATTAAGATTATCGCAAAGGTTAGGAGAATTTTGGATGCAGCAGTGGAGCAGAAAATTAACACTCGTCTTCGCCGCTGGCGCTTTAGGAGGACTGGCAAATAGTCTCGCTGTCTGGCTGTTTGGAGTTCTGGGCATCACTGCTGCCTTGGGGGTTAAAATTGCGCCAGCTTTCACCCCAGATTGGCTGTATCCTCGCATCGTTTGGGGTGGTTTATGGGGATTTCTCTTAGTCTTGCCTTTTCTGCGCTACCCCTATTGGTTGCGAGGGATTTTCTATAGTCTTGCGCCAACACTGGTGCAATTACTAATTGTATTTCCGGTGAAAGGGAATCAAGGGCTGCTAGGGTTGAAATTGGGAGTTTTAACTCCACTGTTTGTATTATTTTTTAATGCCATTTGGGGCATTACTGCGGCTTTATGGCTTAAGTTTATCGAAGAAAAGCGAATATCAACACATAGTTACGAATAAGGCAATTTTAGTTGAGTTGTAAGTCAGACCTTCAGATTCCCGACTTCTCTCACGAAGTCGGGAATTTCGTCTTCACGAATCATTTAGGAGTGTGATATTTAGCCGTATACAAAATCGGCTTCGGCGCGACAACCCTTACAAATTCCGTAAGCCGTGTCATCAGTACCTTCTAGCCATTCAAACTCTGTACTTTTGCAGAATGGACAGAACTCTGTGCCAGGTAGATTGCCGATGATACACTTCCATTTTGGTTGATTAAAGGTTAATTCCTGCCTTAGGGGGGTTGCTGAATTAATAGGGAAATGCCAAATTTTTTCTACTAGGTCATTTAGCCCAGTCGCCACTTCGTTAGTATTTTGAATTCTCAAATATGCACATCTAACAGCACGGCTTAGGAACACATCATTTTTCTTGTGGATGTGGGCTAAGGTGCCGTTGGGAGCGATCGCTCTACATTCCCAACCAGCAGATATGGGGACTTCCCTTTGGTATGCCAAAATTAAGCGATCGAAAACGTTGAGTTGATTTTCGGTAACAAAAGCAATCCATCGATCGCCCCCAATTCTTTTGAAAGCTTCACCAAGGTGAGCTTTTAACAAAGTATCGAATTCTAAAATATCTGTATCTACTTCTTCGTGACCTAAATAAAGGTTGCGCCGCTTCGTATCAGCCAAATCAAAAACGGCTAGATAACCCGGTAACAATGGCTCTATGCAAAGCTTTAATTCTGCAATTAGCTGGTCGCGATTCATGGGTGCCTTCTTCTAAACGGATGGGGATGGTGAGGTGGCGGCGGAATTATTGCTGCATACACTCTCACGCGATCGCGCTTTTCAAAACCAATATGGCACCCGATATTTTTTCTCTATCCCCTTGACTCTCCAGTTAACTAGAGAGATTAACCTAAAATCATCGAGCTAGAGAAAGTTATGGAAACACATTCTCTGAAGTTACAAGGAATGAGTTGTGCGGCTTGCGCCGGTGCGATAGAAAAAGCAATTCGCAATGTTCCAGGCGTCAGCGAGTGTAACGTTAACTTCGGCATGGAACAGGCGACCGTCAAGTACGAGCCTCAGCAAACGAGTTTAGAGGAAATTCAGCAGGCTGTCACGGACGCCGGATATGCAGCCGCGCCAGTTCGAGAATTAGGAAGCAAAGAAGATGATACCGAGGCAGCTACTCGCCGCCAGGAACTACAGGAGTTGGTGCGGAAAGTGCTATTCGGTGCAGTGATTAGTATTGTGCTGGTGGTGGGGTCAATCCCAGCAATGACTGGGTTGCACATCCCTTTAATTCCGGTATGGTTGCATAATTCTTGGGTGCAGCTAGTGTTGACAACGCCAGTTTTATTTTGGTGCGGTCAATCCTTTTTCACAGGTGCGTGGAAAGCCTTAAAACGTCACGCGGCTGATATGAATACGCTGATTGCGCTGGGTACAGGTGCGGCGTATTTGTACTCGCTGTTTGTTACTGTATTCCCTGGCTTCTTGAGGGGAATTACAGATGTCTATTACGAAACAGCAGCGGTTGTGATTACTTTAATTCTGTTAGGACGGTTTTTAGAAACTCGCGCCAAGGGGCAAACGTCGGAGGCGATTCGCAAATTGATGGGTTTGCAAGCAAAAACGGCGCGTTTGATCCGAAATGGACAGGAAATCGATGTTCCTGTTGAAGCTGTTCAAGTTGGCGATGTGGTTTTAGTGCGTCCTGGCGAACAAATCCCGGTGGATGGGGAAGTGGTAGAAGGCACGTCTACTATCGATGAAGCGATGGTGACGGGTGAAAGCTTGCCCGTGAAGAAACAAACGGGGGATGAAGTAATTGGGGCGACGATTAATAAAACTGGCAGTTTTCAGTTTCGGGCGACGAGAGTTGGACGGGATACCGTGTTGGCTCAAATTGTCCGACTGGTGCAACAAGCACAAGGTGCCAAAGCCCCAATTCAGCGATTGGCGGATCGAGTAACGGGGTGGTTTGTGCCAGTGGTCATTGCGATCGCGATCGCTACTTTTATTATCTGGTTCGACGTGATGGGCAATCTCACAATGGCCCTCATGACAATGGTAGGAGTGTTAATTATTGCTTGTCCCTGTGCTTTGGGTTTAGCAACGCCGACTTCTGTGATGGTGGGAACCGGCAAAGGTGCGGAAAATGGCATCTTAATTAAAGGTGCTGACAGTCTGGAAGTGGCGCATAAAATTCAAACGATTGTGTTAGATAAAACGGGGACTCTCACTCAGGGAAAACCCACCGTTACCGACTACATCACGATGGTGGGAACTGCCCACAGCAACGAGATAAAACTATTAAGGTTAGCAGCAGCCGTTGAACGCAATTCAGAACATCCCTTGGCTGAAGCGGTTGTTCGGTATGCCCAATCTCAGGAAGTCCAGTTTCCATTACCAGAGGCGAAAAATTTTGAAGCGATCGCGGGTAGTGGCGTTCAAGGGATTGTATCAGACCGACTGGTGCAAATTGGTACTCAGCGTTGGATGGATGAATTAGGGATTGAAACACTACCTTTGCAAGGACAAAAAGTTGCTTGGGAATCTGCTGGTAAAACTGCCGTCTGGATTGCGGTAGATGGCGAAATGCAGGGATTAATTGGCATTGCCGATGCCCTCAAACCCTCTTCCGCAGGCGTTGTGCGATCGCTACGCCGGATGGGTTTAGAAGTGGTGATGCTAACCGGGGATAACCGCAAAACAGCAGACGCGATCGCGCAAGAAGTTGGCATCACGCGAATATTTGCAGAAGTCCGTCCCGACCAAAAAGCCGCTAAAGTCCAGGAACTACAAGCCGAAGGCAAAGTGGTGGCAATGGTAGGGGATGGCATCAACGACGCCCCAGCACTGGCACAAGCAGACGTGGGGATAGCGATTGGCACCGGAACCGATGTAGCGATCGCGGCTAGCGATATCACTCTCATTTCTGGCGACTTGCAAGGGATTGTTACTGCAATTCAATTAAGTCGCGCCACGATGCAGAATATTCGCCAAAATCTCTTCTTTGCCTTCATTTACAACGTGGCGGGAATTCCGATTGCTGCTGGTATTTTATTCCCGATTTTCGGTTGGTTGCTGAACCCGATGATTGCGGGTGCAGCGATGGCATTCAGTTCGGTTTCTGTCGTTACTAACGCTTTGCGCTTGCGGAATTTTCAGCCGCAACTCAATTTCTAACCGCATAGAAAAGGAGGAAATATGGTAATTCAAAAAAAGGTTTGGAGTAATCTTCTCGGTTTGTGGGTCTTGCTCTCAGTTTTCTCAGGAATACCTGCAAAAGCCACTTCAGCCGAGGCACCAATGGCAACCAATCAAGTCAGTCAAATTGAGCAACCTTTTGAGCTAAAACTGGGCATTACTTTAGGCGGGTTGGCTTTAATTGGTCTAGAACTTTGGTGGTTTTTGGTGAGTAAAACTCAAGCCCAACAAGCGACAGCAAATCAAGGAATTCAGGAACTGACTATCCAAGTAGATGGCGGTTACGATCCAAATCGAGTTGTCGTGAAAGCAGGGCAACCTGTGCGGCTCAACTTTTTCAGAAAAGACCCCAGTAGTTGCCTGGAAAAAATTATTTTACCGGATTTTCACATTGCTAAAGATTTGGATCTGAATCGGATGACACCTGTAGAATTCACGCCAAAAATCCCAGGCGAATACGCCTTTACCTGTGGGATGAATATGGCTAGAGGTGTCCTGGAAGTAAAAGCAGCCGCAATGGCAAATCAAGAGGAGTAAAATGATGAAAAATAAGTCAATGCTTTTGGGTCTGGTTGGGTTAGTGGCAGGAAGCGCGATCGCTACAGGCGCAGTCACTCATACGATGAAAATGAAGGATGGAATGATGCAAGCGACCCCTACAAATACTACGAATAGCTCCCATAAGGGGCATCACACGGCTGGAACCGACTCTCATGGGGGGCATCACATGGGGCACGGATCGAAGCACGAATCGGGGCACGAAGCGATGCCTGAGACTGGGGCAGCGCAGGCAAAGCTGACGATTCAAGGAACGATTACCCCAAACAAACCCGTTCCTTTAGCAATTGACATTCAAGACAAATCCGGGAAAGCGATCGCTAAGTTTGACACATTTCAAGAAAAACTGATGCACTTGATTGTTGTCAGTGACGATTTTCAGTTTTTCAATCATATTCATCCCACCTACAAGCAGAATGGGCGTTTTGAAGTAAATGCCAGTTTTCCCCAACCTGGTAATTACAGCCTTTTTAGCGACTATAAACCAAGCGGAGAAAAAGAACAAGTCTCGGTATTAAAAGCACAAGTGGCAGGCAAAATTACTTCACCTGACCCAATTGTTGACCTAAACTCTGCTAAAACTTTTGGTGATACGAAAGTGAATTTTACCTTTTCTGCGCCAAAAATAAAAGCAGGTGAAGATGTAACCTTGCAGTTTAACTTACAAAATGCTGCTGACAATCAACCGATTAAAGATTTGCAGCCTTACTTAGGAGAGAAAGGGCATTTAGTAATTCTGCGACAATCACCAAATTTGACAGCCGCAGATTACATTCACGCCCACGCTATGAAAAATACTCCCCTAGAGCAAGTATCTTTCCACACTCAGTTTCCTCAACCAGGAAAATATAAAGTTTGGGGTCAATTTAATCGGGGTGGTAAGGTTGTTACCGCTGACTTTTGGGTTGAGGTTATTTAACCACTTTCAGGTTAACTGCTTGGGTTGTGTTTTTTTGAAATCACTGGCTATTCTTTCTAAGAGTCAGTGATTTCTGCTTGCGAGTTAGTGCTGAATAGCCACCTAAAGCAGCCAGCATTACGATACCTAATGTAGAACTGGATTCGGGGACGGACTTTTCTGTGGCGACGGGTTTAACTCCTGAGAGGGAAATCAAATAACTATTGCCGCCGGTAGTGCTTTCTCCTGTCCAATTGCTAAGAGGTGAGTTACCCCCTGGTTCCGTGGGTCCAACAACTGCCTGAAATGGTTGATCGGGGAAAATTAGTCCCTCATTGCTGACCGGATCGTTCTTGAACCAAGAAATTCCCAGGAAGTAGTCTCCGGCAGGTAACAAAGTTGGTAGCAGTCGAGGTAAAGCAGAAACATTATCAAAAGTTTTTTCTGGATAGGTTGCACCAGGTGTCAGTGGGGTATCATCGTTGGCAATGACCCCCTTGCCATTTGAGTCAAAGAGGAACAACTGGAAGTCAGCAAGTAGGGAGTAACCAGGGCTAAAACCGTATAGCCCAGCTGAAAATGGAGTTGTACCAGTCAGGGATATCTTGAACAGGTCAACATCAATAGGACTATCAATTTCTCCGGAAATAAAGTCTAATGTGGCTGGTCCTCCTGCAATAATTTGGGGATTAGAAAGCAGTTGACCAGCATCCCCAATTTCAACGAATCCATTTTCTCCTATAGGGGGGAACTGTCCATTATTCTTCACAAAGCCTGTGGATTGTGCGCTGGCTGAGAAGCTAACAATAACAGTTGTCGCGACTGCAACTGATGTAGCAGTTATCATTCTGGCTGTGCGTAAAATGGATGATACACTCATAAATCTGGCTTCTCCAAGAATTTAGCAGTTGAGGGTAGAGCCAAGTTGAAGTGAGATTGGACGTTTTAATAGATGCTTAAAAAATACGTCAAATCCATTCAATTTTTAACTCTACTGTGTTGGCTTTATCTGTCGTTTTATCGAATCCCTAGAATAAAATTTTTTTACAAAATTTTATCGGTATTACTTTATATAGATGCCGTATCAGACATAACCTTCCTAAAGGTGGACTTTTTAAATATTAAAAATCCTCCAGAAGATAGTAGGCTTATTTCTCACGCAACTAAATTGCCTAAAAGATCGCACTTAACACCGACTACCAAAGATTTTGACGAGGGTAGCATTGCCCACTCTAGGCTGGTAGTCATAGAGTTAGCCTTCTTCACCCCAAGTTTTTAGCTGGAGATACACTAGCACCAGCGTTACTGCCAGCAACACTGTAGCGGCGGCGGCGGCATAGCCAAAATCAAATTGGGCAAATGCTTGGTCGTAGATGTAATAAACCAGCAAATTAGTCGAGTTTAATGGTCCGCCGCCGGTAATGACGTAAACTTGCTCGAAACTCCGCAGGGTAAAAATAGCCGTCGTGACGGTGGCAAAGATGAGAGTCGGGCGCAGTCCTGGCAGGGTAATGTACCAAAATTGCTGCCAGGAATTGGCACCATCTAGTTCTGCGGCTTCATATCGACTAGAGGGAATCGCCTGTAATCCTGCCAAAAACACCACCATATTGAAACCGAGTTGCTTCCAAATGCTTAATAAAATCAGCACTGGCATCGCCCAAAACGTGCTACCCAGCCAGGAAATCGGTTCAATTCCGATAAGGTTTAGAAATACGTTGATTGGCCCTTCGGTTTGAAACAACCAGCGAAACCCCAAACCGGCTGCCACGAGACTGACGATTGAGGGGATAAAATAGGCAGTTCGCAGGATTCCTCGCAGGGCAAAGGCACGATTTAATAGCACTGCTAAACCCAAGGGAATTACTAAACTGGGAATCACTGTGGCAATGGTGAAATAAGCAGTGTTACCGAGAACCTGCCAAAAGTCAGGGCTAAGCATAAGACGCCAGTAGTTTCTCAATCCCACCAAGCGCACACCTGCGGCGGTAAAGCTACCCGTGGTAAAACTGAGGTAAAACAAATAAGCGATAGGCCATAGGAGAAAAAGCCCCAACAGAATTAAGGCGGGGGTCAGAAAAATCCAGGCAGCGATCGCATCATTATCTAACAACTGCCTACGAGAAGAGTGGGTATTTTTCATTGAACGATTGGCTTACCGTTGAATGTTAGCGTCGTAGCGTTATTCTACCTGGCGGTACTGGTAAGATCCTGTTAATCTCCTGTCAGTAACCGATAACGTGAACACAACCGTATTCAAGCAACGCAGCCTACACCCAGGTTTCCAAATGCTTAGCGGATTGCTTGGGTTACTCGCTATCTATGGATGTAATTCAACCAATACACCTTCAGTTTCTTCCTCTCCCAGTCCTGCTAAAGACAATTCAGGCGCAGATCGATGGGTAGGACAATGGCAAGTCAACAATCCATCATCCAGTCAGGCGCTGAAATTTGTATTGACGCCAGAAGGAAAATTATTTCTCCTCCCGCCTGAAACGTCCTCTGAGTCCTCGGTTGCTTATGAAATCCCGGTTCAAAAGCTTTCTGACTCACCCACTTTACCTCCCAATACTAAAATTGTTGATATTCAGGAAGCATTTAACAATCAAGCCACCAAAGCAAAACAATCTGAAGGGAAAACGTACATCGGTGCGATGAACCGTGCCCAACAAGCGTATTACTTGGAAAATAATAAATTTGGTACAACAATCGAGCAGTTGGGTGTTGGGATTAAGCTAGAGACAGAGAGCTATAATTACAAAATTGTGCCTCAAGGCAATGGCACTCAGAGCGTGATGCATACTGCCAAAGCCAAGCGCCCCGAACTTAATAGCTACACGGGTGCTGTATTTGTTGTCACAAATAACGGTGAAAATATTACAAGGACGGCAATTTGCGAAACCGATAAACCTTCATCTACCGCGCCTGCGATGCCAACACCACCTAAAGATATATCTGGGCAAATTCAGTGTCCGGCTGGTTCCCATTTGCTAGGACGCTAAAGATATCAATACTAATCCATCCGTAGCTAAATTTATCCCTAGCCCGCTAGACTTCCCCTTAAATCGTTTTTGATGGGTTCTCCTCTCTCAGCAGACATTTGAAATTTTTCCAGAATTCTGTAATAGACCTTGAAAGAATGTTTATAAAATCGTATTTTTCCAGAAAAGATGTTGTTACTTGAATTCTTCTTCCATCTCCAGCAAAAGAGAAACCTGCATCGAAATTTAGAGTAACCTTTGAATAGTTGCCAGATTTGCTAATCATGAAAATTGCCGATTGACTCATAGAATTAAGTTCCGCTATCTCTCTTGTTCCAGATACAATGCCTTGTACATCGGTTATAAATTTATCAAAATCCTCAAGTTTAAACCAGATGCGATCCGTGTAATTATATTGGAGTTTAATTGTTGGAGAAATTTTACAGTCAATTTTTGCTCCAAATGAGGGTAAGTAATTAAGCTCTGTTTCTATGGGACATATTTTGATATAAAAATTATTAGATTCTATTAATAATTCATTGTGTATTTCTAGCTCCATGATTTTCAAGCCCTCAACATCTGATTCTAGCCCTAATTATATCTCCAGCCTAATTTCTCCAATGGTTCCTCCCAATCTTTTGAGCGATCGCCCTCCTTTGAAATTAGGTGTGATGGCGTCGGGAAATGGCAGTAATTTTGAGGCAGTTGCGGAAGCGATCGCGCAACGGCAACTCAATGCCGAAATAAAAGTTCTGATTTACAATAATCCGGGCGCAAAAGCCGCTACCCGTGCCGAACGCTGGGGTGTACCCACTGTTTTGCTGAATCACCGAGACTTTAACAGCCGCGAAGGGTTAGATCGAGAAATTGTGGGAACTTTGCAGCAGTATCAGGTGGAATGGGTAATTATGGCAGGTTGGATGCGTGTCGTTACCCAGGTTTTAGTGGATGCTTTCCCAGATCGAATGATTAACATTCACCCCAGTTTGTTACCGAGTTTTAAGGGAATTCGGGCGGTTGAACAAGCCTTGAACGCAGGCGTAAAAATAACTGGCTGTACCGTTCATCTGGTAGATGTAGAAGTTGATAGCGGCAAAATTTTGCTACAAGCGGCTGTCCCGATTCTGCCTGACGATACGTTAGAAACGCTACACGCCCGGATTCAAGTGCAGGAACACAAGATATTACCGCAAGCGATCGCTTTGGCAGCAGCGCGATCGCATTAACAAAAAAAAGGTATAAAAGTCTTATTTGATTTATGAAAAAACGAACCGCAGAGGACGGAGAGAGCGTAGAGAAAGAGAAGAGAGAATTTTACTGCTGATCGCAGTTTCTGGTTTCTTTCCCAACAATCTATTCCCAACTCTTAAAATTTATGCCTTTTTAGTATCTAGCTTCCAAAGGCAGCTGGATATTAAATTCGTCGTAATGTGAGCCACAATTGGTACTAGCAAATTACCCGTCTCCAAGGCGCTATAACCGAGTAGCAATCCCACAGTGGTTGCCCACACTGCATAAGGCCATTGTTGAGGGCCACTCAGGTGTAGGATGCCAAAGCAAAAACTCGATCCTACTAGCCCGACCTCGTTTAATCCTACTGCTGGCAGCATTACACCCCGAAACAGCAATTCTTCGCTTAAACCTGGTAAAAGTCCCAACCAAATCAAATCGGGCCACAATAAGGGTTTTAGCACTAATTCCAGGTAGTAATCGGCGCTGCGCTGATAACTAGGCCATAGGCGATAGATGACACTACTGGCACCCGTGATTCCTAGCCCAATTCCTACGCCCAAAAGTGATGCTTCTAAAGTCGGGCGCACGGGCATCACGGAAAACGAGCCGAAATGTAAGGACAGCTTGGCGATGACGAGCAATACAATCGCTGTCACCCCCATTGCAATTAAAATTTGGGTGCGCGTCAGGGATTCGATTTCTGGATCGGTAGGAAGCTGTTTTGCCACTTCGGAACGATGAAGGATGAAGGTAAAAGTAGAGGATTGTCTGCTTTACTGAATTCTGACTAGCGAAGACAGGGTTAGACTAATAGCACCTGGACTAATGCCAGCCCGATGGGCCACCAAGACACCGAGTGCTTCTAAATATGAGTTTACCCGCAATGCTTTGATTCCCAGCTGTTCTGGAGGAACTTGCATCTGAGTTTTATTTTCTTCGACGGCAATAATCTGCGATCGCGTCTGGCTTAAACTCAGGATTGCACTACCACCGCAAGCGGTTGCGGGTACAACGACGGCATCGACTCGATCTGCCCACATATCGCCGGGTAAGGTCGCACCACCGTGGGTTTCTTTAATAAACTGGGGGGCGCGACTCAGACCAACCAAAACGCAGGGTAAAAAAGTATAGCCTAATTCCTCGGCAGCGGATCGGGGAGACAGGTGCGGATCGAGGGGTAGGGGTAACAAAGCTGGGGCATGGGCGCAGGGGATTTGAAAGGTTCGCACGATCAGGTGGCTAATTACAGCTTCAGCACCGGCGAGGGGATCAACTCCCTGCCCGTGTCGGTAACTTTCCAGCGCCTCGGTTTCGATATCATCGGGAAAACGCGCCACGACTGCGATCGCTTCTGCCCTCGCCTTAGTAATCAGTACCTCTGCTGCCCGTAATAAACTATCGGGATTTCCAATCGTCCCCCAACTGGCTCCGGATGCCGCTGTTCGCAGTTCCACCCCAAGCGGGGCGTCTGTCACTACATAATCTGTGAGATTCAATCCCAGCGTGGCTCTCGTGGCATCCGCTGCCTGAATATGCCGCAGCCGCAGTTCGGGTTCAATTCCTTGGTCGAGGATTAAACCGACCCGATTCTGATGCACGGGTCGCAATCCCCAGTGCCCAGATGCAAATTTGTCAAGTCCATAACCTTCCACGTAGAAAGCGTTGGGCAAATTCCAGTACAACTGGGCACCATTGAGGACATTGGGGTGGGTAATCAGGATGTCGGAGATTTGCGCGATCGCTCTTGCCACTGGCAATGCATCCCCCGCATATCCCCCAACTGCTGCCCCAACCCCAGTCGGGACAATTAATACAACCGTGTAAGGACGCCGATTCACTGAGCTGAGTCGGATGCCACTGTGACAATTGCCTCAACGTGGGCTTTCTGCTGTTCGACATCTACAGAAGCGATCGCCCAGCGCAAGGGTTCTCCCCGTTTTTCCAATTCTGCCTCAATCGCAGAGTGCAGCTGCACTGGCGATTCCTGAAGGTCAATTTCTGCGGTAATAAAGTGCGTCGTCATCTTAGTGTTTCTAGTACGGAATATTGAAAGACCAGCCTGCCCTGCGCTGAGTCAAGGCTAAACGACCGTAGGCTTTGTTTGAAAAGCCTGAAAAAGCACTACTTCTGGAACTGCCCAAATTGTAGCTCGTACAGTTCGTCTTCTTTCCCACTCTCAATTTTTAAATCGGATCGGGGATAAGCGACGCAGAGCAATACATAGCCTTGTGCCTGAAGCTCTGGACTGACGCCCATGCCATCCCCCTGTTCTACCTTGCCTTCTAGAATCTTAGCCGCACAGGTAGTACAAACTCCCGCATTGCAAGAGCTGGGTAAGTCTAATCCAGCAGCAGAGGCAGTCTGAAGGATGGTTTTCTCCTCTGGCACTTCAAGAGTCTGAGTATTGCCTTGATGGTAAATTTCAACTTTATGTGTCTTGGACATGAGCAGCAATGGCTAGAGGGAATGCTTCCCCACGGAAACTAAACTTTCTCTATTGTTCCATGAATCAATTAGCTACTCACCCCGGTCAAACGACAATGCCTAGAAATGAGAAACCCCAGCTTTGAAGGAGCTGGGGTTGAAGAAATTTTCACGTTGTCTTTGTTTTCAGTCTTAAAACGAATAGAAAGTAAAGGCTCCGACAATCACTGTGAAGACAACAGCACTCAAGATGTTGTTGAAGAGTTGTCCTACTTCCGGATTATCTCCCAGTGCCGCATCGTTACGACCAGCGGTCAAGAACAGCGACCAAGCTTGATTCGCACTGATGGGGGCAAAGTTGTTGAAATCAGTGTTAAAGACAGTCGGGGCAAACTGATAGCGGGCATCAAAGTCAAAGTCAGTCTTCATAACGGAACTCCTAAGTGTCTGAAACTTCTCATTATTCAGGTTTAGCTGACACCCAATGCAGTCAAAACCAGCAGGGTGACAAACAAAATAGCGATCGCGCCTTGAAAAGCGTAGCGACGCTGCTCTTCTGGTGAAGGGGATTCGGCAACGTACACCGCAGGCTCAGCTGCATAGTTGTTGAGGATGCCTCTTTCGTCGGTGGTGTATCTCATGGTTGTTTGTCCTGGTTGGTTGTATTTATCTGTAAATCTTGAAATCTTGAATAACTTAGCTGACACCCAATGCAGTCAGAACCAGCAGGGTGACAAACAAAATAGCGATCGCGCCTTGAAAAGCGTAACGACGTTGCTCCTCTAGTGAAGGGAACTCGGCAACGTACACCGCAGGCTCAGCTGCATAGTTGTTGAGGATGCCTCTTTCGTCGGTGGTGTATCTCATGGTTGTTTGTCCTTTGTTTCTCTATGTTAACTACTGTAACACTATGTAAAGAAAATGCAACAATTTAGAGATTTTTTGCTATGAGATTTGCTTTGAGCAGCGATAGGCGCTGCTTAAGTAGACTTCTTGCGTGAATAGCGAGAGTGTGAGTAAAAGTAGGTTAAGGGGGAAAGCCAGTATGACCTACGAACAACTCAAACAACTCAAACCAAGCGCCTTTAAACG
>NZ_JACJTV010000057.1 GCF_014698845.1 Coleofasciculus sp. FACHB-1120
TGACCCCTGCCACAATCCCACTGTGGTCAATATCTTGTACTCTAATCTCAGATGCACTCATGCATCAAAAATACAATAACTCCATGCCAAAACCTGCGGAATATGGGATCAAACTATCAGGCTATGGAATTTGAGCGATGGACAACAGCCCCGCATCCTTATCGGACATTCAGACTGGGTTACTTCAGTCGCCTTCAGCTGGGATAGAAAGACTCTAGTTAGTGGGAGTAGCGACGCAACAATCAAGGTGTGGAATTTTCAGACTGGAGAATTGCTTCGCACGCTTACAGGACACTCATCTGCGGTTGTTTCTATTGCTATCAACCCCGATGGCAAAACACTCGCCAGTGGCAGCCGAGACGGTACTATCAAACTTTGGAACCTAGATGGAGAAATGCTGGATACTCTGTCTGGGCGTCATCCCGTTGCCTTCAGTTTCGATGGACAGACGCTGGTAAGTGGCGGTGAGAAGAACACCCTGAAAATTTGGCAAAAATGTGGCGCAAGTGAATCCAGTGAATCCACGGTTGATGCCGTGCCATCTGGGGAATGGTGGGAAGTTTTGGGCGTGTTCAGGAACGCGGATGCTGACGATGTTAAGCGTGCTTACCGACGATTGGGAAGGCAGTATCACCCTGATGTTAATCCTTCTACCAATGCTAAAGCTCAAATGCAGGCGATTAATCAAGCTTATGCCACGTTTGAGAAACAAGTGAGCGATCGCTAACAGCATCAATTCTTTGAGAGATTCGCCTCACAGCTTCCCTCTAGCCGCTAACTGTTTGACCGCGCCTAGTCATGAATGCTGCCATCGGGCATGATGGCTCCACTCAAATTCGCTTCGCTCAAGTTGGCTCCACTCAAGTTGGCTCCACTCAAATTCGCTTCGCTCAAGTTGGCTCCACTCAGATTGGCTCCACTCAAATCTATCCAAACCATATCTGCCTTGCTCAAGTTAGTACCGCTCAAGTTAGCTCCTCGCAAATTAACCCCAGGAAGGTTCGCTCTACTCAGGTCTATTCCTGCCAGCAATACATTTGGGGCAATCAACAACGCTCCTGCTAGTTTTGGATCAAACTCTTCAGGAAACTTAGTTTGTTCGTTGTAGAGCGCTCTCCGGAAGTTCGTTCCCACCAAGTTTGCCTCGCTCAAGTCAGCTTCATAGAGATGGGATGCGCTCAGATTAGCCTCATTCAGATTAGCTCCACTCAGGTCAGCTCCACGCAGGTCGGCAAAACTCAAGTTCGCTGCGCTCAAGTCCGCTCCAATCAAGTCTGCTCCAATCAAGTCGGTTAAACCCAAATTGGCTCTCGTCAAGTCGGTACCAATCAAGTCGGCTAAACTCAGGTTGGCTGCAATTAAGAAGGCTCCAAACATTTCAGCTCCACTTAAATCGGCTCTACGCAAGTCTGCCTCACACAAGTCGGCTTCCTCCATGTGGGTTGCTGCTAGCGTGCATCGGCTCAGAATCGCTCGACTCAAGGTAGCTTTCTTTAAGTTTGCTCCACTAAAATCCGCCTGACTGAGATTTACCCCACTCAGGTCGGCTCCACTTAAGTCGGCTAGACAAAAATCTCTTTCGCCCTCTACATATTTCCTCAGTAGTTCATCTGCGTCCATCGATTCATACCAATTTGCGGAACAGTTGCATGATTTTCAATCGGGAAAGTCGCTGACTGTCTAAGATTTTCAACTCAAAATCCCAAACCCCAAATCTAAAATTTTAGGACTCCTTCCCGCCTCCAATCAGTAGAGTAACTTTTCCTCATAAAAAAGCCCCCAATTGGGGGCAAGCTTTGTCAAAAAAGCAAAAACAAAGATTCAAATCAGATAGAGGATGGTGAACAAAATAATCCACACAATATCGACGAAGTGCCAATAAATCTCTGCGGCTTCAACGCCAAAGTGGTGTTCGCTGCTGTAGTGACCGGGTTTTAAACTGCGCCACAAAACGGCAATCATCGCCCCCAGTCCCAAAAGAACGTGGAGACCGTGGAAACCAGTCAGAACATAAAACGTGCTGGCAAACAAGTTAGTGCTGAGACCAAATTCCAAATGGGTATACTCGTAAATCTGACCCCCTAGGAAAATTGCTCCCATCAGGGCAGTTGCGGCAAACCAAGTCCTCAAACCTGCCACATCGTTCTTTTTGATGGCAGTATCCGCATTGTGGATCACGAAACTACTGGAAATCAGAATAAGTGTGTTGATTCCGGGCAGTAATAGCTCTAACTTTGGCGTTCCTTCCGGGGGCCAACTGGGTGCCACAGCGCGAAAGGCGAGATAGGCGGTAAATAAGCCGACAAAGATCATGCCTTCCGCAATCAGAAACACAATCAGTCCCTGGATGCGGAAATCATGATGTTCTACGCCGTGGGCTTCCACGGTTGCTTCTGAGTTGTGGTGATAGTTGAGGGCAGTTTTCGCTGGGTCAATCGTTGAACCTTGCATGAATCTCCTCTAGAAATTGGATACGTAATGGGTAGTAGAGAATCGGTAATAGGTCGTCTCCCGATTACCGATTACCATTACCGATTGTGACTTTCTCCTTGGCGGTCATCGGGATGCGCCGCCACTGCGGGATCGGGATCGGCACGGAGAACCGAGTCAGGGCCAGCAGCCAAGACTGGATTTCGAGGCTCATCAAGAGGTACCTCGACTTGAGTCCGGCGATCGCCCATACCATAGTCATAAGGCCCGGTGGCTAACACTGGGTCTTTCTCAAAGTTTTCCGGTGGCGGAGGTGAGGTTGTCATCCACTCTAGGGTCAGTCCTTGCCAGGGGTTATCAGGTGCCTTGGGACCCGCTATCCAACTCCAACAAGCATTGACAATGAAAGGAATGGTGGAGACGGCGAGGATGTATGCCCCAACCGTGCAGATCACGTTGAGGGTGGTAAATTTCGGGTCATACGAAGCAATCCGTCGGTTCATCCCTTCTAGACCTAGCTTGTGCATCGGCAGGAATGCCATATTGAAGCCAACCAACATCAGGACAAAGTGAACTTTGCCCCAAGTTTCGTTCAGCATCCGCCCCGTCATCTTGGGGAACCAGTGATAGAATCCGGCATAGATGCCGAAAACACTGCCGCCAAAGAGGACATAGTGCAAGTGAGCTACGACAAAGTAGGTGTCGTGAACGTGAATATCGAAGGGCACGGCTGCCACCATGACGCCACTGATGCCGCCGATGACAAACATGGAGATGAAGCCCATTGCGAACAGCATGGCGCTGTTCAGGCGCAGTTTGCCACCCCAAATGGTTGCCAACCAGCTAAATACTTTGATACCTGTCGGGACAGCAATCACCATTGTGGTGATCATGAAAAACATCCGCAGCCAGGCAGGAGTGCCGCTGGTAAACATATGGTGCGCCCAGACGATTAGCCCCAAAAAGCTGATCGCCAGACTGGAATAAGCGATCGCCTTATAACCAAAAATCGGCTTGCGGGCGTGAACCGGCAAAATTTCAGAGATCATCCCGAAGAAGGGGAGGATCATGATGTAAACCGCCGGGTGGGAGTAAAACCAGAATAGGTGCTGATACACGATGGGATCGCCCCCCCCGGTCGGGTTAAAGAAGGACGTACCCACCAGCAGGTCAAAGGATAATAGAATCAGTGCCCCTGCTAAAACTGGCGTAGCGATGAGAGCCAATGCAGAAGTGGCGAGCATTGCCCAGCAGAACAAGGGCATTTGATTCCACCCCATCCCTGGCGTCCGCATCTTCCAGATGGTGACGAGAAAATTGATCGCTGCCAGGATTGAAGAGGTTCCCAGTATCAGGACACTGAGAATCCAAATCGCTTCACCGGGTTTGCCACTGACAACGCTCAAGGGGGGATAAGAAGTCCAACCCGCACCGGGTGCCCCGACTAAGAAACTGCTCAACAGCAGCAACCCAGCCGGTGGGATGATCCAGAAGGCGATCGCATTCAGTCTCGGAAACGCCATATCCCTTGCCCCAATCAGCAAAGGCACCAGGTAATTCCCAAAGCCGCCGGTTCCCGCAGGCACGATCCACAAGAAGATCATCACCGTCGCGTGAACCGTAAATAAGCTGTTGTAAACATCTGGGGCGACAAAATCGGACTCTGGCGTTGCCAGTTCCGTGCGAACGGCTGTTGCCAGGACTCCACCAATCAAATAAAAGATAAACGTCGTGACTAGGTATTGAATCCCAATCACTTTATGGTCGGTACTAAAGCTAAAGTATTCTCGCCAATGCGTTACCTTCGGTTGTTCACCGTGGGCAGGTAGATTGGCTTTTTCTTGAAGCTCTACTTGTGTCATCTCAAATTCAGAAGTTAGGGGGGTCGGAAGAGTTTTGAGTTTTGAATTTTGAGTTTTGAATTCAATAAAAGATTTTTCAGAGAACTTTCTTAACTCACAACTCAACATTCATTACTCATCCCTCTCTTACTCAGTGGTGGTGGAGAGAGTGTAGAGTTTCGGCATCGATCCCCATTTCACTGGCGTAGGGAGCCAAAAACTCAGCATCTGAGCGTTCTGCGGGGTTTACTGCCACCGCCCGATCGAGAGCCTCCGAACTAGCAACTTCTTGCTGCTCGGCAAGCCAATTCTGGAAATCTTCGGGGGTCTGAACAATGACCGTTGTCTTCATGACTCCATGATAAGCACCACAGAGTTCCGCGCAAATTAGGGGATACTCACCGATTCTGTTGGGTGTAAACCGCAGCTCAGTTTGTCGTCCTGGAACCGCATCCTGCTTGAGGCGAAACTCAGGCACCCAAAAAGCGTGTATGACATCATTTGCCGAGATGTTCAATTTCACTTCCCGTCCCAGCGGCAGATGCAATTCCCCAGCGGTCACATCGGTTCCAGGGTAGCTAAAAAGCCAAGCAAACTGTAAACCCGTAACGTTCACAAAAAATTCTGGGTCTTGACCTTGCTTGTCAGGTGTAGGACCAATGCGACCGGAAGTTACGCCCACGTCTGATGAATCCCGCAGTTGGGGAAGTTCCTTGCGGAATTTTGCTGTAGCGGGGTCTTCCAGGACTTTTTCTTGCAGCTGCTGATTGCGATTTTCAGTATCTGTGGCGCTTTCAGCCTCTGTTAAGGTAGCTGCGAATGCGGTTCCCGCACGCTTCGCTAACGCTGCCCCTGGCATTTTGGCAACCTGCTGATGACTTGGAGCGTGGGCAACCGAGTGATCCATCGGATTCAGCCCGCCTATCTCACCATAAACCTCAAAACTGTAGATCGAGATTCCCAGGACGATCACTGCTGGAATCGCCGTCCACAGAATTTCTAAGGGAACGTTGCCATGCACGGGTGGCCCGTCCGTATCATCGCCAGGACGTTGCCGAAATCTAATTGCCGCAATGATAATTATTCCCTGAACCAGCAGGAACAGACCTGTGGAAATGGTCATCATCGCGTTAAACAGCCTGTCGATTAGGGTTGCTTCCTCAGAGGCTGCTATCGGCAAAAGACCGTGGTTTTGACCGTACCACAGGCTGACAAGGGTCAGCACAATGCCAACCAGTAAAGTTAATATCGAGCTTGGGATTTTCACGGGCTTTGTCTTGGATTTGGTGCAAAACTTCTGAACAAAACAGTTTGGGCTGATGCCCAGACAGATTCGGTCTATCTAGACTGCCTCGATTTGAAGCTGCCTTTCGATTCGATCTTAAAAAATCAGTTCAGCCTCATTAACCACGGTAAGGCAGAGATCCCATAAAGGCGATCCAATCTGGCTTATCTTTTGGGATTTTTTTGGGATCGCCACCATTGACTCTGGAAAGCTACCCGCAGACAAAGCAATTGCCGCCAAGGTTCAGCCTGCTGAGCATCTCCCGCCCTGTCAGGGATTCAGGATTTAGAGCCGGAAGGTTGCTTTTGGATTTTAGCGGTTTTTTTTCTAAGTCCAAGTGATTTTTTTTAGTTAACGACTGATTAATCTAGAAGAAACCTAAAATTTTAGAAGCCAACGTCACTGCATCGCCCGGATTCGCGTCAATTTCGGTTAAATCTCGGCAATTGGAAGAAATTCCTAAAGCGGTGGCTGATGGTGCAACCGGATTATTAGAGTGGTAGCTAGAGCCGGTCATCCTCCCTAAGTAGATGCTAGGTTGGAATTGAGCGGATACTCTGGATTTGATTAAGAAAAATTAGCTTTTTGAACGCTATGACAGAATCCGTCCTTCATCAGGATGTTCGCACTCCGGAGGATTCCCACCCAAGGGACAAGATCCGTCGCTTGGTGTTTCGGCTGGGCGTCGCTACGCTGGTTTTGATGGCGATTGGGAGTGCCACCAGAGTGATGAATGCTGGGCTGGCGTGCCCGGATTGGCCTCTATGTTACGGTCAACTGGTGCCTTCTTCGCAGATGAATCTTCAGGTGTTTCTGGAGTGGTTTCACAGGTTGGACGCAGCAGCAATCGGCTTCGGCGCGATCGCGCTAGCGGTTCTTTCCTGGTGGCATCGGCGATCGCTCCCCAAATGGCTTCCTTGGGCGTCCACCTTCGCACTCTTTTTAGTCGTATTTCAGGGCGTCTTGGGAGGGCTGACCGTAACGCAGCTGCTGCGTTTTGATATTGTCACCGCTCACCTGGGAACCGCACTGTTGTTTTTTATCACCCTACTGACAATTGGCGCGGCACTCTTGCCTTATCAAGGCACAGGCACGGTTGGAAAATTGCCTTGGGTGAGCTTAACGGCTGCCCTTTTGGTCTATCTACAAAGCCTCCTGGGTGGATTAGTGGGTTCTCGCTGGGCGCTCCATCAGTGCTTTGGGGCACAAGAGTTGTGTACGGTGATGAATAGCCACATTGCGGGTGTTGTTCCCCCAACTTTAGCGATCGTCGCTGTCGTGCTTATGGCATGGCGCACACCCGCACTGCACCCAATGCTGCGCCGTCTGGCTAATCTGGGTGGTGGTTTACTGGTGTTACAAGTGATTCTCGGTGTGGCGACCTTCCGTTTACACCTCCAAGTAGAACCCTTGACAGTCGCCCATCAGGCAGTCGGAGCCGCCTTACTCGGAACCCTCGTTGCTTTTAGTGTTTTGGCGTTGCGCGATCGCGCCAGTGTCATTCCCAACCCTTCCGTATAGCTCTTCATCGATCTGCACCCCTTCGGGTGGGACTCCACAAACAAAGCCTGCGCTCGTTTACCCTTGAGCGATCGCGTTGCGGCAGGCTAAGTAATTTAGGAAAAAATAAATAATGCAGGAAATGATAGTTGGAACCGATGTCTCCCGCAGACACCAAAACTTTCTAGAGGTCATTCAGAGTTACTACCAGCTGACAAAGCCCCGAATTATCCCTCTGCTGCTGATCACAACGGCGGCGAGTATGTGGATGGCATCAGATGGACAGGTAGACCCGCTGTTGTTATTGGTGACGATGGCAGGTGGAACTCTCGCTGCTGCATCTGCTCAAACCCTCAACTGCATCTACGATCGTGATATTGATTATGCAATGGAGCGCACCCGCCACCGCCCGATTCCTTCTGGTCGAGTGCAGTCCCGCGATGCGCTGATTTTTGCAATTGTCCTGGCTTGTCTCTCTTTCACTTTGCTGACAGTCTTCGCCAACCTGCTGTCCGCCCTCTTAGCAATCTCAGGCGTTGTCTTCTACATGGGCATCTACACCCACTTGCTAAAACGCCACACCACGCAAAACATCGTGATTGGCGGTGCAGCCGGGGCGATTCCGGCGCTTGTGGGTTGGGCAGCTGTTACCGGCACCTTAAGCTGGGCAGCTTGGCTGCTTTTCGCGATTGTGTTTGTGTGGACGCCTCCCCATTTCTGGGCGTTAGCTTTAATGATTCGAGATGACTACGCCAAAGTCGGCATTCCGATGCTGCCAGTGGTTGAAGGTGAAGTGGTCACGACTCGGCAAATTTGGCTGTACACCCTGATTATGGTACCGATGACGTTGCTGCTGGTTTATCCTTTAGGGGCGTCTGGTATTGTTTATGGCATTTTTGCCTCAATCCTGGGGAGTCTCTTTATTAAGAAAGCATGGCAGTTATTGCAGTCACCTGGAGATAAACAGGTAGCGCGATCGCTTTTTAAATACTCTATCCTCTACATGATGCTGCTTTGCACCGGCATTGTCGTTGATAGTTTGCCAGTGACGCATCAATTCACCACATTGGTAGGCGAACATCTCCAGACATTAATCAGCGAGATCGCAATTTTGCAATGATTCGGCGATTAGAAATCGCGTCTACACAAAAAAACCCGCCAAGGCGGGTTTTTTGCGTTGAAAGCGATCGCACTTTCTCTATCTCAGCTATAGGGAAGGGCGCGCTCGCATTCCCATCAATAATTCGCGCAATCGCATACATTGAAAATGACAATAGTAGGATTTACGAATGCGATCGCCAAATTATAAATGCTAGCAACCCTATAGTTTACTGTCATCTATGTCGAGTGTTTGACTATTGAATTCCAGAGTTACTAAATTTTACAGTCCACAAGCCTCAATGCGCGAGAACAGACAACCCCCCAAAACCAAATCCCATACAAACAACCGCCAACCTCGATCAGTCACACCTGCTTGAACACGCGATAGTCGTGCGGGAAAATGTCCATCGGGGGCATTTGAGGTGAAAGTAAGACCAGAATAGTATTGCCATTTGTTATTTACATACCATCCAACCCGCTCGCCAAACTTATACCAGGCTTGGTAATCGTAGTAATCACAGACGCCGCTTCGACTTCCCTGCTCTATCCAAATGCACTTCTGTACGCTAAAACCGAAGCGTCCTTGGCTGTACTTTACCCACAGCTGATCAATTATGCACAAATCCTCACAGGGGAAGTTCTTGATGTTTTCTTCTGTAAGATCGTCTCTTACTGTCTTTCCTATTACCTGTAGCATCTTAGTTAGCGTTTCCCCATCGGCTTCTTTCCAGTTACCAGTTATAAGTAGCTTTTCTAGAGGTCGATAATCAACTCCCCTAGATGAAATAAGCTTGATGGAAGGTGAAGGAAAATTGTGAGTGTGGAGTGCTAAGTGTTGAGTTGACAAAGCTGACGCCTGAGTCCTCAAAGACGAGGGCTGTGGCTTCAGAGTTTGTATCACTTCATTAGCAGACTGATAGCGATTCTTCACATAGTCTTGAAGCAGTTTATCCAATATTTGCTGCATTTGAGAACTAATGCTTGTACCGCGTGGCAGATATTCTGTCCATATCCAACGACCATTCAGGGGATCATAAATACCATCAGAACCATCTTCCTTTGGCAAACATTGAGTTAATAGCCGAACGCAAGCGACACCTAAACTGTATAAATCGCTAGCTGGGTAAACTTGACCGCGCATTTGTTCTATTGGTGCATATCCAGATGTCCCAACCGTAGTACCAACTCTACTGAGAAGCGTTCCCGTTGCCTGTTTAGAGACACCGAAATCAATCAGCATCAACTTGCCATCCTTGCGGCGGCGCATAATATTTTCTGGCTTAATATCCCGGTGAATGACACCGCGTTCGTGTACAAACTTGAGGACCGGCAACAAATCGGCTAAAAGTTGTTTTATCTTGTCTTCGCTAAAAGCTCCCTGCTGGGTCAATTCTTGTAATAAATTCTGCCCCTCAATAAACTCTTGCACCAAATATAGGCGCTTATCCTGTTCAAAATAGGCAACTAATCGGGGAATTTGCGGATGTTCTCCCAAGTCATACAATCGCTTCGCTTCTTGCTTAAAGAGTTCCGTCGCTTTCTCAAGTGCTGCCGTTCCCTGCACTTGTGGAACAAATTGCTTAATGACGCAGGGATCGTCCATTCTATCTGCATCTGTAGCTTCATAAGTTCTGCCAAAACCACCTTTACCCAAGAGTCGAATCACCCGATAGCGGTTGCGAAATAATGCTGAGAGTGCTTGCGAACCGCAGCTTTGACAAAATCTATTCCCATTGGGATTGAAGGGATTTGAGCAAGTGGGAATGGAACAATAGAGCATATCTGGGAAGGCTTTAGCAGATTGTGTCTATATTCAGTTTTCCCAAAAAACAGGTGAATATTGAGCCTCAAGCCAACAACTCATCCACCGCTACATTAAATCCCGGCAATACCGTTTGAGTGCTGACTACTTGACTTGTTGTAAACATCAACGCTTGACTTTGGGTAATCACAATTACCCATCGACTTTCAGGAAATACCAGCCAAACTTCCAAACAACCTGAATCCAAATACTCGCGTGCTTTGAGAAATATATCCTCACCCAAATCAGTGGGTGAAACGATTTCTGCAACCAGAGGGAAACTCTGCGGTAATACAGCAACATTGCCAAACTGAGCCACTAATTCAGGGGTGAGATAAGCTACATCTGGACGACGCCCTTGCTTGTGGGTGCGACAAGGAACATCTGTATAAACTTTGCCTCCCTGTCCACTTGAGATTGTGTAGCTTTTCCAGTAAAAGCCTAGATTTCCCTGAATTTCGCCATGTTTAAGCGTCATTCCACTTTTCTCCACAAGTTCCCCATCCACCCACTCCATATTTTCGGGGGGATTTCGCATAAAGTCTTCTAGAGAGAAATTTTTTGGGACAACAGCAGCAGTCACCATAGGTATTCACTCTCCTTTGCAGCATTAATCGGCGGTCTGGGTCTGAGCCAATGCTAGCGCGATCGCTTATCCGTATACTTGTCTGGCGCTGTATTGTCCTGAGATGTCACTGTACGGACTTTTCGCCTTTCAAGTAGAGAAGTCTAGTGCGGTGGGAGTATAAATCCTGATGAGGGATTGAAATACAATAGAAACAAAGAGTGTTTAGATTTGTTAATTTGGGACATCTATGGCTCCCGCTGTTTTAATCGAAAAGCTTCAGAAACGCTACGGCTCAGTAGAAGCCGTTAAAAATGTTTCCTTTCAGGTAGAGCCTGGTGAAATTTTTGGTCTATTGGGGCCAAATGGTGCCGGGAAAACGACGACCCTGCGGGTCTTGTGTACCCTGACAACACCCGATGCTGGCAAAATTGAAGTTTCTGGCATCTCCGTTGTAGATAACCCTAGGGGGGCACGGCAACGCTTGGGCTATGTGGCTCAGGAGGTCGCCTTAGATAAGGTGCTGACGGGGCGGGAACTCCTGCAACTGCAAGCCGCGCTGTATCACCTCCCCCGTGCCGTGGCGAAACAGAGAATTGAGGCGGTGCTGAGTGTCTTGGGCTTGCAAGAATACGCTGATAAAAAAACTGGCACCTACTCTGGCGGTTTACGCAAGCGCCTCGACTTAGCTGCCGGGTTGCTGCATCAGCCAGATGTCTTAGTTCTGGATGAACCAACCGTAGGGCTAGATATTGAAAGCCGTGTAGTCGTGTGGGATTTCTTGCGCCAGTTGCGAGCATCCGGGACAACAGTGCTGATCACCAGCCACTATTTAGAAGAAATTGATGCCTTAGCCGACCGGGTGGCGATTATCGACCGGGGGGTAGTGATTGCCTCTGGGACGCCTTCTGAGTTGAAGGATCGGGTGGGAGGCGATCGCATCACCCTGCGTATCCGCGAATTTTCTCCCATTGAGGAAGCAGAGAAAGCGAAAACGATGCTGCAATCTCTGCCCTTTGTCCAAGAAGCGATCATCAATAGCGCTCAGGGGAATTCCCTCAATTTAGTCGTAACGCCCCAAAGCGACGCGCTGATGACAATACAGCAATCTCTACAAGCCGCTAATTTACCGATTTTTGGCATTGCCCAAGCTAGACCTAGCTTAGATGATGTTTACCTCGCCGCTACGGGGAGAACCCTGATGGATGCAGAACTTGCAGCAGCGGGTAGCCGCGATCCGAAGGCAGAGAAAAAGCAGAATATGCGGTAGCGCCAGCTTTTACACCACCAAGCCACCAAAATCCTACATCCAATATCCCAATATCCAACATCCAAAATTGATATGAGCAGTACGATAACGCCTCCTAAACCTGACATCCGGTTGCAGCCAGAGGCAGCTGGTAAATCTAATGCTGGTGCTGCATCCAGCCTCGTTAGCGACTTTATTCAAGAAACTCTGGCTTTAACGAAGCGCTTATTCATTCAATTGCAACGGCGTCCCTCGACGCTCGTGGCGGGAATTATCCAGCCTTTGATGTGGTTGGTTTTATTCGGGGCGCTGTTTCAAAATGCTCCTCAAGGCATTTTTGGCAATGACTTGAGCTACGGACAATTTCTCGGTGCCGGAGTGATTGTTTTTACCGCCTTTGCCGGGGCACTGAATGCTGGATTGCCGGTAATGTTTGACCGGGAGTTTGGCTTTCTCAACCGCTTATTAGTTGCTCCTCTGGCATCCCGATTTTCGATTGTTGCTGCCTCAGCTATCTATATTGTGACGTTGAGCTTAATCCAAGCGGCAGTGATTGTTGCAGCCAGTGCTTTTTTAGGAGCCGGTTTACCCAATCTTTTAGGCTTGGGAGCGATCGCATTGATTGTTCTACTACTGGTTCTGGGTGTCACTGCTTTGAGCTTGGGTTTAGCTTTTGCTTTGCCTGGTCACGTCGAGCTGATTGCTGTAATCTTTGTGACCAACCTGCCTTTACTGTTTGCCAGCACAGCCCTCGCCCCTTTATCCTTCATGCCCAATTGGTTGCAGGTTGTCGCAACACTTAATCCTCTAAGCTATGCGATTGAGCCAATTCGTTATCTGTATCTCCACAGTGATTGGGCACTCAGTAGCGTCGTCATGCAATCTCCTGGGGGTGCTGTAACTTTTGGCACTGCGATATTGGTGCTTCTCGGTTTTGATGCAGTAATATTATTAGCAATTCAACCCCTGCTGCGTCGTCGGTTTGCTTAAGAATCGTCTTGAGTAATGAGTACCAAGTCTTGAGTGAGTTTTGAGTTATAAAGTTGAACATAAAGATAAATTTTTTCGTCTTTATTCAAAACTCGAAATTCAATCCTCAAAACTTTCTTAGCGTGTTTCTCCCCAAATTGTCATGAATAAAAAAACTAAACTGGTTCTCGGTGTCCTGGCTGGCATGGGATTCGCCTCCTGCTTGCTGCCTCAATTAACTCTGGCTCAATCAACCCTGTCGCAACCAGGAGCGGTCAATCCCGCAGACACTTTCCAAGAGCAAAATACAGATCCATTTTCTCGGACGAATGATGGCGGTGCTTCCGGTGTCTTTGACTTGATGCATCGAGCCACCCTAGGCAACATTCGCAGTATGGACGAGTTTAGTACCGACCAGAAGAATAATCTGAATACTGCCGCCGATCAGTTCCGGCGCGAACAACTAAAGCTTCTTGGCACTCCAAATCAGGCAGCACCTGTAGCACCTGTCACTCCAGCAAACTCAGTTACCCCCGCCTCTTCGACGCCATAACTAATCAGTATTCAAATAGTCCTGTGATTGAGAAGCCCGGTTTCCTTAATGGAAATCGGGCTTCTCGGATTATTTCTAGAGACTAAAGTCGTCGGCTCAAGAAGCTAGTGCCGCTAAGATATCCTGAGCATGACTACCCGTGTTAACGCTGGAATCAACGTGAACGATCATGCCAGTACCACCAATCACGTAGGTTACGCGCTGGGCATAACCGCTACTTCCTTCAACGTCATAAGCTTTGATAATGCTGCCATCGACATCTGCCAGTAGGGGAAAAGGCAAATTGAACTTCTCGGTGAATTTCTGGTGAGATGCTTCATCATCCTTGCTAACGCCCAAGACTACAATATCTTTGCCTTGATAGTCGGCATAGGCATCTCGAAAGCTACAAGCTTGTTTGGTACAGCCGGGTGTATCATCTTTGGGATAAAAATACAAAATCACAGTTTTTCCTGCCAAATCAGACAACGAGACAGTGTTCCCATTGGTATCTTTGGCGGTGAAAGCGGGTGCCGTTGTACCGACTGCTAGAGCCATAAATTCTATTTCCTACTCAGTTATGATTGTTTGGTGAAAATCAAATTTTACAATATTTTAAAATTCCGCTTGGGCTAAGCTAAGGTGGATGACGGCAGTTAGTCTCTTATCGAGACGCGCTGGAGAGCGTCTACAGCTACAACCATAAAGTTTGTGGGTGCGATCGCTAAAAATCGGTTAATAAATAATCGATATTGACTAGATGGCAATTTTTAATCCTCTGCTGTTTCCTGGCATTACAGAAGAAATGAATTCTATTGAGGCAAAAAACTCCCAGTCGATTCAATATTCCCCTAGCAGTGTATCCCGTGCCGAAAGGGCGATGCGCTGTTCGCCCTTCCTCCTGCCTTTGTTTGCGGCGATGCGCTCAACCAGCGTTCCTCTGCAAGCGATCGCGGGTGCTTCAGGTGTCCAACGCTCCTACACCCGCCATCCTGTGCGGGAACTAGGCGCAGAAAGTTCGCTGTTGTGGCTGATTCAGGTCGGCATCCTGCGCCGAGAGGTGGATGGTCAAGGAATCACCGATAGTTTTCGCCTCACACCCTTGGGACGCCAATTGGTTGAAAAATGGGAACTTCAGGGTGGTTCGTGGCCTGCCCCCTGTCTTAGCGATCGCTTCTATAATGCCTTAAATCGTTGGTTCCGGTTGTTTTGAGGACTGAGGACTGAGGACTGAGGACTGAGGACTGAGGACTGAGGACTGAGGACTGAGGACTGAGAACTGAGGACTGAGAACTGAGGACTAAGTAAGAATTTTTCCCTGCCCCCCTGTTTTGTGCCTTTCGCCTGCTTGCCCGCTTGCCTGCTCTTCCCTATAACCCCAAACTATTAAAATGAAAGCGATTATGGTCGTGGGAACCACATCCCACGCAGGAAAATCTCTACTAACCGCAGCACTTTGCCGGATTCTATCTCGGCGCGGCTGGCGAGTGGCTCCCTTTAAAGCGCAGAATATGGCGCTGAATGCTTACGTAACGCCCACTGGAGGAGAAATTGGTTATGCCCAGGCAGTGCAAGCTTGGGCTGCGGGAGTCACGCCCTGGGTGGAGATGAACCCAATTTTACTTAAGCCCCAAGGGGACATGACTTCCCAGGTGATTATCAAGGGCAGATCCGTCGGGCAAGTGGGTGCTGCGGAGTACTACGAGCAGTATTTTGATATCGGTTGGCAGGCAATTGAAGAATCGCTGCAACGTCTTTCCGAAGAATTTGATTTACTGGTCTGTGAGGGAGCGGGTAGCCCAGCGGAGATTAACCTTAAGCACCGCGACATGGCGAATATGCGGGTAGCGAAGCATTTAAATGCCTCAACCTTGCTAGTCGTGGATATCGACCGGGGGGGCGCTTTTGCTCATGTAGTGGGTACTCTGGAGTTGCTGGAGAAGGAAGAACGGGCGCTGATCAAAGGGATTGTCATTAATAAATTCCGAGGACAGCGATCGCTCTTAGACTCCGGCATCACCTGGCTAGAAGAACGCACCGGCATTCCCGTTGCAGGTGTGATTCCCTGGATCGATCAAGCTTTGCCTGCTGAAGATTCCTTAGATTTGTTTGAGCGTCGCACGACCAAATCTTACAGCGATCTCACCATTGCCATCATCCGCCTTCCCCGGATTTCTAACTTCACCGACTTTGACCCCCTAGAAGCAGAATCCAGCGTTACGGTGAAATACATTAGCCCCAGAGAACCCTTGGGACATCCGGATGCCGTGATTATTCCAGGTTCCAAAACCACCATCGCTGACTTGATGCTGCTGCAAAAAACCGGCATGGCGCAAGCAATTCAAAACTACGCGGCAGCAGGCGGCACCATTCTGGGAATCTGCGGCGGCTTCCAAATGCTGGGCAAATTTTTAGCCGATCCCGAAGGAATTGAAGGCGAAACCGGACGTTACAAAGGTCTGGAATTGTTACCCGTAAAAACCGTAATTACCGCTCAAAAAATTGCCCGCCAACGACTCGTAACGTCTAACTATCCTCAAGCTGGTTTACCCGTCGCCGGTTATGAAATCCATCAGGGGCGCACGCGGCTGTTGGATTCAGATGAAGGAATGGGGGCATCCGGACACGCACCCAAGCAATACTCCTACAAAACCCTGTTTGACGACCCAAGTTTAGGAATTGTCGATGCCTCTCAATCAGTTGTAGGCACTTATCTCCACGGTCTTTTTGATAATGGCCCTTGGCGAAGAGCCTGGTTAAATCACTTACGGCAGCAACGGGGGCTTCCATCTCTCCCCACAGGGGTCGCCAACTACCGCGAACACCGAGAAACCATTCTGGATTCGCTGGCAGATACGGTGGAAGCTCACCTAGATTTAAAACCTATTTTGTCTTAAGGCATTGGTAATGGGTCATTGCTTTTCACCCATTACCCATTACCAAATACCCATTACCAAATACCCATTACCAAATACCAACTACTGATGAGCGTAAGTGTACTTTTTTTACCTGACGACATTGCGGTTGACGCTGAGGTAGGAGAAGCGTTATTACAGGTAGCAGAACGGGCTGGGGTGTTCATTCCCACTGGCTGCCTAATGGGTTCGTGTCACGCCTGCGAAGTGGAGGTAGGGGACGGACATACTATCTGTGCTTGTATCACAGCAGTACCGGCAGGGTGCGAACAATTAACAATCAATCTCTACGTTGACCCCGCCTGGTAGCAAACTACACACAGGGTTGAGCCGTTAATGGAATATTTGCTTTACGGATTAGCAGTCTATGGGTTGCTAGTAGTAGCACCCTACTTGATTTTTTTTCAGCGACTTTTAGGCTTGACTCTAGAGTACATCGAATACGAAATTCGGAGCGGCGAGGAAATCCCTGCTTATATCAAAGATTTATTTGAGATTCCGTTGCCAGAACTTGAAAAGCAAGGGTTTCAGTTCCATTCCTATTTCAGCTTTAATGACATTTACCTGGATGCCTCGAAAAGCTGGGGGATGGTGCTATACAACGAGGCATTTAAAACATTCGCCAATGTAAATATTCGTAGCCTACCGGAATCAGTGAGGCTGTTTACGATTGAGTTCCTTACTTTCTTTGAGGATGGTGTCCTGTTACACACAATGAATGGACAGGCTTACGGCGTGATTGGAGAAATACCCAACACCATTCTCCAAGATCCTTACGCAGTGGAAACCCAGGAACAGTGGCAAGCCCATCAAGACAAGCTTGAGCATTTGGCGCTTACAAAAATGCCCCTCGCCATGTCATCAAAGGCGTTTATTGAGAAATTGCGATCGCATCATGTCACCTACATAGACAGCTTGGTGAAATCAGGGCAGCTGTCACCGATTAAAGGAACGGAACTGCTGCAACTCAATCTGGGTACTGCGATGAAAACAGCTATCAAGGTGGGGAGAGATAACAGCAAGTATATAACTCTCGTCAAAAAGTGGACGCGAAAGGCAAAAACAGAACCCTATCGATATGTGGAGATTCCTCCGGCGGTGGAAGTTGAGGGATTCCGCCGGATGGAACGAATCGAACGGGGACGCGCCAGAAAGGGGATAAAGTCTTGGTTGTTGCTTGGCAGTTTGGTCGTGTTTGCCATCTCCTTCACGCCGTTTTTCGACTTGCAGACACTACTGATTCTCATTGGCGTCCTGTTTTTGCACGAACTGGGGCACTTTTTGACGATGAGAGGGTGCGGCTATAAAGATACGTCGATTTTCTTCTTACCCTTATTTGGTGCTGCGGCTTCCGGACGCAAAGACAATGCTACGATTTGGGAAAAATTTCTGGTTTTGCTGGCGGGGCCGGTTCCAGGGATAATCTTAGGAGTTGCGATCGCGCTGGCAATTCCTGATTCTCTCCAGCGTTCCTTAGGGTTGCAAGAGGTAATCAGCTTTCTGGTGATTATTAACTACTTCAATCTACTTCCTATCTTGCCCTTAGATGGAGGACGCATCCTAGACTTATTAATATTTTCCCGCCATCCCTACACCGATGTTCTGTTCAAACTTTTCGCAGTCGGGTTGCTAGTTTTTATCGGCATGAGTCCAGGAACGGGGATTTTTCTTTTCCTCGGATTTTTGATTGCGTTTAGCATCCCTGCTAGCTTTCGCAGTGCCAAGATTCTGAAGATACTGCGGCGAGAATTACCTCAATCAACTGACGATGCTGATAGTGTACTGATGGCTATTTTCCAGACGCTCAAAAAGTCTGGTTACGGTTCCCTACCGTTTGCTCAGAAATACAGAATGGTCAAAGATATTGCCCAACGCTGTCGGGAATCCCATTCTAGTTGGGGAACCAGACTGTTGTTGTTAGGCGTGTATTTGGTGTGCTTATTTGGTGGTTTGATACTTGTAGGTATCAGCTTCGTACCAGTTCGTTAGCTATTTATCCGCAAATTGAGATTCAGCTCTTAGAATTCCCCCTTTTTAAGAGGGGTTAGGCGGGATCGTATCGGTTATCATCGAAAAATCATATATAGCTGTCGCCAGTTCAGTTAGGACGTAGAGTGGTGATAGAAGTGACTGGAAACTCTGTGATGGCAAAAGCTTACAGTTATGACTTACGCCGGAAGGTCATCCAAGCAATCGAGTTAGATGGACTCAACAAGAGTGAAGTGAGCGAG
>NZ_JACJTV010000058.1 GCF_014698845.1 Coleofasciculus sp. FACHB-1120
TCTGATTCCTCGCTAAGAACGATACGTAAAGGGGCCGGCATTGGTTCACGCAAGATACAGGTTTTACCTTCTCTCCTATCTTAGGTTTAATCTCGCCTACATACTTATCTAATTCTGATACAGATTTTTCCTAATAGCAAGATATAGCTAGGGGTTTAAGGTCAACTTAAATGATTTGCTTCTGGTAAAGGTTGAATGTTTAGAAAATATTTATATTAGATGATATAAACTTTATGCAAACACTAATTCACCTAAACTAAACTGCTCCTCTATAAGTGGTTATCAATATCCTCCCCGAAAGAATATTTCTGCCCACTTAAAAATAGCAACTCATCCAACTGTGGACGGAGGAATCTTACAAACATGAAAATTATAATAATTTTTGAAATTCAGTTTTAGAGATAGCTTAGCGAGACTATGCCACACGTTTTACTGGTCGATGATAAAAAGCCATTGCGCGATAGTCTTAGCTATACCTTAAAAAAAGAAGGCTATTGTGTAACAACGGCAGAAAATGGGCAGGCAGCCATCAAACTGTATCACAAGCAGGTGCCGGACGTAATTCTTTTAGACCTGATGCTATCGATAATAGATGGCATGGAGATATGCTGGCGCATTCGGGCATTTTCCAACGTTCTAATCTTGATGTTAACAGCCAAAGACGAAGAGATTGACAGAACTTGGGGATTAAAAGCGGGAGCCAATGACTACATCACCAAACCATTTAAAACTTGTGAACTACTGGAAAGAATAAAAGCTATCTTACAGCAACGTCAATCAAACTAACAGCCTTTACAAGAAGATTAAAAACGGCACCGCACAAAGATTAGCTCTTATTGTCCATCTTAACGTTGAAGCGTAAAATACTATCAAACAAGCTAAGGATAATTAAGCACATCTTATCCCTTAAAATCAAATGCATGAACCACCAATAAATATTTTTTTAGAGCGTTCGAGTAACTTATCATTAGTCCGCTTTCTACTATTTTTTGCCTCAGGCTGGGCAGTGAATATCTACTTGAGTTGCCCTGACCGTGCAGGCTTTATATTGAGAGGTTCCTTGCCTCAAGTTAGGTGATATTAATCCGTCGATATCGTGCCTGAACTATATAGTAGATACCATAAGCAATCAGACCGAGCGCTACGATTCCTAATAGCCAGCGACCATAGTGTTGTCGTGCCAGTGAGTCCAATGCCCCTTCTAATCCTCTAACTTGTTTGGACTTAGACTGATGCGCTGCCTGAATTAAGAAAAAGCCAATTATGCTATAAACAACGCCCTTTGCAACTAGACCAAATCTGCCGATGTGGGTTGCCCAAGTTTTTTCGGTGTCGCTCATCTCGTTGAGTTTGAAGTTTCGACTGAATTTGGCGGTGTAGGCTTGATAGAACTCGTAGAAACCTACCCCAATTACCATTGCTCCTACTGTTCCAACTAACCACTGACCAAAGGGCTGGGCTAGTAATAGGGCTGTCCAGTCTCTCGACTCATCATCATTGTCTATATCTACTTCACCATCTAATTTATCAATGATGATCTCCACGGCGGTCATCGCTAACCCAGCGTAGATGGAGCCATTGCCTGCATAACTGAGGCGCACGATAATACCTTTGGCGTCCGTGCCTTGATTCTCCGTATCCATGATCGCCTGAACAAACCGCCACAGTACGTATCCTGATAAGCCAATAGCAACCAATCCGAGCAAAATTCGCCCAAACGGTCGGTCTACAAGCGATTGGAGAGCGCCACGTGCGTTAGTAGTTCTGCCGCCTGGGCCATAGGCAGATGAAGCCGCTAGCCATCCAACGATCGCGTAGACTACTCCCTTAGCTGCATAGCCGAGTCGAAAGAGTCGTTCCATCCAAGGGCTAGCAACTACAAGACTCGCTATCCGTTCTATTCGCTTCTTGGCGTTTTCAATCACTGCATTGCACACTTTCAGGGGTTCGGTTTAAGAGAAAGCATCTAACCTCAATTAGCCACAAAAGTACCTCCATCGTAGTTGTGTTGTCGCGGAGTGTCTAAAGCAGAGCTATCGGAGTTCTTTAAAATCGTGTGAACTGTCCAGCCATACCGTTCTGAATGCAGCAACTAAGAGCCAGGTGTTCTATCGTTAGCGATCGCTTCTTCTGGTGGGGAACTGTCTTTTTCATCTTTGTGCCAATTGTTAAGTATGTCTTTAATCAAGAGTTCATATATCCAAATTTTGGAAACAATCACTAGGGGCACAGCAAGAAATACACCTATAAAACCAAAAAGACTGCCGAAAATGACAACAGCTAACAAAGTGGTTGCTGGTAGCAATTCCACTTGTTGTTTCATCACAAAGGGCACTAGAACATAAGCCTCAAACTGCTGAATCAGAATGTACAGGATTAGCACTGCAACTGCTTTTCCAGGAGAAACGAGTAGAGCAGCGACAACCATCGGTGGTATCACGCTCAAAACGGGTCCAATATTAGGGATAAATTCTAATAAGCCCGCGATGATGGCGTTAGCTAACGCCAGTGGCACGCCCAAAATTGACAAACCAATAAAGGTGATCGCAGCAATCGCTGCCATATCAATGAGAGTGGCTGTCATCCAGCCAACAAGAGTGGCTTCACACTCGGAGAAAATTTCATTAGCACGCCGACGATAAAAGGCAGGAAATAGCAGGAGCAACCCCTGTCGGTATGGTGCGGGATTTGCTACTAGCATGATAATTAGAACCAAGACCAGTAACAGGTTAAGGATAATTGCCAGTAGATCGGAGAACCAGGTATAGGTATTGTTTAACAACCGAGTTATCAAAGGTTGCAGCCTGGGAAGAAAATCGCTGAAGCTACGAATATTTATTAATCGCTCTGGAAGCCGGGTAGAGAGCGAGTTGAACCAGTCCCGCAGACTTTCTAAAGTAGTAGGTACGAGGTTGCCCAATTGTTCTAATTGCTGAGCAAAGGAGGGTCCAATCAGTGCAAACAGGATAAATAAGATTCCCAGTAAGGAAATAACTGTGAGTGCGATCGCGATACCTCGATTGACTCCACGTTGCTGAAGCCATCGCACGACCCGGTTTAAGACGATAGCAAAAACTACGGCTGCAAAGATGAGCAAAAGGATGTGCCGTATCTGCCAGAGAATATAAAGAGAAACTGCAAAGGCAAGGAAACCGATTAATTTCCCTAAACTCACAACGGTAGCCTCCATTTTTGGCTATTTCGATTGAGTTGGGTAAAAAACTTCTGCTTGGTTATGTACTGACGCATCCAACTATCCCTGAAAGCGAACTTGTCGGAAGCGAGTACAGACCACTTGGTTTCCCTGAACAGCAACTTCTTTCCCGTCCACCCAAGCCTGCTGCGGTTTAAACCCGTGGAGGTGCAGTTGGATGTTTTGGTAAGGGAAGCAATACTCTCCCTGTTCCTCCCAGATGAGTTCCAAACCGTTTTCACCCTTGCCCAAGCGGAAGCGATCTCCGCGCCACTTCCCATATCCATCTCCTGCATCACTGTAGAGACAACCTTCACTTGTTCCTTGCACAGTTGTGTAGAGGTGGAGAATGAGTTGCTGACCTTCCTCCATTGGCAGAATACTTCCTGCCTTCACCAGAAGCGGAATCTGCTCTAATGGAGCTTCAAGATTAATCTCTCTTCCTCCTTCGATGAGCGTATCATCCCAGAAGTTGTACCAGTGTCCTTTAGGGAGGATAGCATTACGCGATCGCGCCCCTTTCTTTACAATCGGACACACCAGCAGCGCATCACCCAGGAAAAAAGCATCCTCCACACCCCACAGTCGTTCGTCATCAACATTAGACCAGAAAAGCGGACGAATGGGCGGATGACCTGTCTGAGTCGCTTCCCAGGCTAGCGTATAAAAGTAGGGAATTAGACGATAGCGCAGCCGCAAGAATTCCCGGACAATATTGAGGACAGTTTCACCATAGCTCCACGGGGTGCGGGGCTTGACATTATTAGCCGAATGTGTACGGCAGAAGGTGAGAAAACACGCCATCTGGAACCAACGCAGGTAAAGTTCATCCGAGGGATTTCCTTTAAAGCCGCCGATATCCGGGCCTGTATAAGGAATTCCCGAAAGACCCATCCCCAGAATAGTCGGCAGCGTTTGGCGCAAACCCTTCCAACTGGTTTCCACATCTCCTGTCCACGTCCAAGCATAACGCTGCAAACCCGCCCAACCGGAACGCGAAACAATAAAAGGACGTTTCTCCGGTTGGTACTCACATAGGGCTTCATATCCAGCCTGCGCCTGAAGCAACCCGTAAACGTTGTGCGCCTCAACATGGGTGCCGCCTCTGCCTTCCAGAGAATGCTGAGTGGGTCGGGGAAGCGTGGCATCTCCCCAGAGCGTAAACACTCCCGGTTCATTCATATCGTGCCAGAATCCAGTGATGCCCAAATCGAGGAGATATTCATACTGGCGACTCCACCAGTGACGGGCGAGGGGGTTCGTAAAATCGGGGAAGGCACACATTCCAGGCCAAACGGGGGCGAGGACAATTTCGCCATTAGGATAGGTGCAAAACACGTCTTGCGCCCGTCCCTCCTCGAACAGTTTGCTGTTGCCATCACCTTTAACTCCAGGGTTGACAATAGCAATGAGCCGCACCCCTTTTGCTGCTAGTTCTTGGTTGAACTCGCGAAGTTTGGGAAAGCGATCGGGATCGATGGTGAATGACCGGAAATCGTCTTTGCAGTCGATGTCCAGATGGATAGCACTCAAGGGCAGGTCATAAGTTTGGAACCCTTGAGCCGTTTCTCGGACTGCTTCTTCCGTTTCATAGCCCCAGCGCGACTGATGATAACCAAATACCCAACGAGGAGGAAGCGGAGAGCGTCCTGTTAAATCGGTATAGTTTTCAAGCATTTGTGCAGGTTTGCCAGCCGTCAGGTAATAGCGCAGTGCGCCACCTTCAAAGTACGCTTCAGCTACATCGGAGAAGTTAACGTTGCCCGAATAGGTGTTTTCGTAGAAGACAAGGTAACTACCTTCTCTGTGCAACCCCAAATAAACTGGAATACATAGATAAAGTGGGTCTGAACCCGAACTATACCTGCCGCCAGCGTCATAGTGCCACATTCGGTAGGATTTGATTCGCTGTGCCTCAGATTTAGGTCTGCGGAGGTCGAGAGATGCTGCCCGTTCTCCCAAACCGTAAATGTGTTCCTCATCTCGTAGTTTTGCCCGGTGAGTCCATGCTTCGCCTTGGCGCTGTGGGGGCAGTTCTTCCCGTAGTGTCTTCCCGTCAGAATTTTGCAATTTCAGGCTGCCCTTTTCCGTAATGACTACTTTAAGGGCAGTGCTAGAGACAACCCAACCGGAGGCAGTCTCCTCTAACTTCGTCTCTACCTCTGACCAATTATGATGGGCAATTCCATAAGGAATGGGAGGTATCCCAGGCTTCCAGTCAACTTGGACTAAATCTGAGGACAAAAAGCAGAGTTCAAGTTCAGCTTGCTCGAAGTAGAAGCGACCCCCTCTCTTCGTAGGCTCAACTTGGAGTAGTTTTCCGGGTTCCTGACAAGGTTCCGAAGTCCGAGGATTGCCAAACTGACGCTCCCACCAATCCCGTTGATAGGAATAGAAGAGTGAGCCGAGAAATCGCTCAAACTTGATGAAACGTAAGGTCAGTTTGATTTGCTTAAAGTTATTCATAACCGCTTCGTAAGGCTACAGTCAAAGTTTTTGATTGACTTAATAAACCCTTTGAACACTAACCTATTCAAGAGCATTTTTACCAAAACTTCCAATGCAACAGGCAATCTCAAAAGTAATATTGAGAATCGCCAACCCTACTGATAGAGTAAGCAGGGGAAGACGTGAATTTCTAGCGGTCACTAAGTCTAATTTTGGGTTATTCCATCGGGCATTATTGCCCCAGTTAGATTTGCCTGAATCAATATCGTTCCACTTAAATCTGCTCCCCTCAAGTCTGCTCCACTTAGGTTTGCCCCACTTAAATCTGCTCCCCTCAGGTCTGCTTCGCTCAAATTGGCTCCACTTAAATCTGACCAAGCTAAGGATGCGAGCATTAGGTTTGCCCTTTTTAAAATGGTATTACTGAGGTTTGTCGCCCAAAGGATGGAGCGAGATAAATCTATCCCACTGAGGTTTGCACCAGACAAGTGAGCGTTGCCCAGTTTGGTTTCCTGAAAATCTCGCTCTCCTGCTGCATAAAGCTCTAAAATTTCAAAAGTATCCATAACATCTGCTCCAATTAAATACTTTAATAGGCATCTTCATAAAAGCTGAGACACCAAGATAGTTAAGCTACCCGGAATGCACTCAATCTCAACTGGTGTCGTCCCAATGAGTTCACCATCCAGTGCTACTTTCTGAGGAGGCTCTGTTGTAACCTTAACGAAGCGATCGCGCAGATAACTAATATCTGACCGTTCTACCGCAATCCGCCGTCGGCAATCTTCAGTAGGTAAAAGCCAACGCCAATGCCGCCACATTAACTTTTTTAAGTGAAGACGGGGAATCAGATGTGTAGCGTCAAAAAACTGAATCGGTATAAGTTAAGCAGGCATAAATAAACCTAGGCTAGTGCAGAGAGTCAGCTGGTACAAGCCAGAATGAAACTCTTGATTTAGAGGCTCCTGACTTATGACTTCTTTACATACCTAGGTTTAATTCCAGCCGTCTACTTATCCTATTATCACGAAGCGCGAAGCGCTCCTTTTAAAGAATCGCTGGTTCGCTAAAATCAAGTCCATCAAATATAGAGGAAAGCAATTACTCCCCTCTATACCCTAAATCCGCAAGCTTAATCTGCTGCTGGAAATACAGACTTAGTAACAAGTACAGGCTTTTGAGTGTATTCCGCTTCCAGCTTCCTTTGCACAGTCAAATCCCAGTTTAAATCGTAGTCTCTCTCAAAGTCTGCAAGAACAAAGGGTCGGAGTACACCTGTCACGACAACCTCCTGATTATCTTTGACGGTTTGTCCTGGGGCCGTATTCAAGACAAGCAAATCCTTGTTGTCAACCACTCCATCTAGTCCATCCTCATCGAGCCTAAAGCTATTGGGACTGACTATATCTTCGACTTCACCCTTCACAGCAATGACCTTGCCGTAGAAGGCGCTGGGGTTTTTGGTAACTTCACCCGGATCGGGTGCTAGAGCGATTGATTGGGCAATGATTGCTGGTTTATCTTTGTATTCGACCTCCAGCTCTGGCTCCAAGTCCAAATTGAATTCCCTCTCGACATCAGCCACTACAAGCTTGGCAACCTTGCCCGTTACTTGAAGTTCTATGTCATCAGGGAGAACCGTAGGCGCTCCTGAAGCATTAATAACTAGAATCTTTTCACTGCCAAAAAGCTTCTCATCACCAATAGTGAAGGAATTTGCACCAACTTTCTTTTCAACTTCACTTCTTACCGTTACAGACTTACCAAGCAGTGCATTTGTCTTATTAGCAACTTCCTCTGTACTGACATTAGTGTTAGCAGTAGGACCGCCTACTTTTTCTGGATTGTTGCTAGTGCAAGCAGGAAGAAGGAACGCAAGGATTGCTAAGGCGATCGCTGCTCCCTTCGGACGGCACAATGCTTGAGCGGAGTTGCCACTCTGGGCAGATGCGTAACTGGCAACTTGGACTTCACTAGGTCTATTAATCATTGAGAAAATCTCCTTAAACTGTTTATTAATCGGTATCGGTAGCGTTCGACGAGAAGCTGCACTTTTACTAATTCAAAAAGACTTGACCATCTCTTTGAATTCTCAGCGCGCCCAGATTATCGTCTAGCTTCGTCGATTCATCCAACGAAACTTCTAACATTCCTCCTTGCGAGGTGGAGACTGGAATTACATCCAGTAGCCCTTTATCCTGGCGAACCGTTGTGATAGTCACAGGGGTTGGCAAGTCTTGCAGGACAATTTCTTCTCCATCTGCTAAAAATCGGCGTTGAGTATGCCCAATTGCCTCATAGGAAACAATCGCATTAGTGTTATTTTTCAGCTTCACATGGACTTTTCCATCCATAGGCATAACTGTGGCGATTGCATCACTACGATTCTCTGGTAGAGGTGGTGTGACAGAAGTAGGCGCAGGGGGTAAGGTTCGGTTAGGAGTTAACCCTCGTACGCCAAATTGTCGGACTGCTGCATTGGGTGGACATCCCTGAGGAGCCAAGTGCGTACTGTTGAAAGGTTCTGCGTAGTAAATACCAGGGCAGGGATTGAGCTGGGAAACAGGCGCAGCGAAAGCCACTAAGGGAATTGTTGGTAAACCAATGAGTAAGCTTCCACAGATAGCGCTGACTAATCCATCTGGTTTTTGAATTTTTCGATTGGGATTATTCATAAATACCTCCTAAAAGCATCAATTTTGTTCAACGAGTGTTTTTAATCCGGAAAGAAGAAAGTAATCTAAATTAATTAGCCGTTTCATCTTATTAAAAGGTCTACAACATATGCTGCAATTGTTAGCTTCCCAGATTTCGTTATACTTCTGTTATTCTTCTGTTATTCAGAAACAGGAAAAACAACAATTTTTTTTGCTTGCACACTTAGTAATGTATCTTGAGTTTTAAACAAAAATCAAGATATAGTTCGGCGTTTAGGATAGATTTAAATGCATTAATATGAACTAATAAATAGAATGATGTTCAATACGTTTATCAACCAGGTATACCTAGAAGTATAAATACCTGATAAACGCATATTTATTGCTTAAGATAGTATCTAATCCACTTTTATTGTGTGTCTAAAAATTTAACTTCTGTCTTGTAATGTTACACCGCTTGATAACAATGTTAAAAACAGGTTGGCTTAATGAGCCGCAGAGACACACGCGCTGGCTCATTATTGGACTATTCGCAATCATTATTGTCTTAGATTTTTTAACTCCACCCCCTTATGCGTTGGGGTTTCTCTATACCGGGCCAATTTTGTTAGCTTCTTCACGCCTGAGCCGCTCAGCTACACTTCAGGTGACAATACTGGGAACAGGCTTAACCCTTCTGAACCTGTTCATCCCTAATGCAGAATGGATGAACCTCTCAAGCGTGATCAACCGTACGCTCATGGCGCTGGTACTCGTAGTCACAGGCTGGCTGAGCGAACGCAATTTGTGTAATGAAGAAGCGATCGCGCGACAGAAGGCGCAGCTACAGGCACAACAGCACTTAGCTAGTGTGCGAGAGGATTTCGTGTCAACGTTAACCCATGACCTGAAAACACCACTCCTGGGAGCAATTGAGACATTGAAATCATTGCAGCAGGAAAAATATGGTGCAGTAACAGCTGCACAGCAAAAAGTTTTCGCAGCGATCGTTCGGAGTCACGAAAACTCACTGGCGCTTATCGAGACGCTGCTGGATGTTTATCGCAACGATACGGAGGGAGTGAGATTAAAACGGGCACCTGTTGAGCTAGCTGCCCTAGCTGAGGAAGTGATCGTCACCCTATCAGATTTAGCCTCAAAGCGCCGGGTGGACGTTGGTCTGAGTTATGGAGAATCCAACAGCCGTTCCCCTGTATGGGTAAATGGGGATGCGCTACAACTAAGGCGAGTCTTTACCAACTTGTTAACGAATGCAATTAACAGTTGTCCTCGTGGTGGCAAAGTGGAAATTGTTTTGGAGTCCGACTCTAGCTATCAGGTGGTGAAGATTGTTGATAATGGACGGGGGATAACACCGGATGAACTCCCCCGCTTGTTTGAGCGCTTTTACCAGGGACATAGCGATCGCCAGTCTATGGGGTCTGGGCTGGGGCTATACTTGACTCGACAGATTATTGAAGCCCACGGCGGTATAGTCTGGGGCAAAAATCGTTTCTCATCAGGAGAGGCTACGGAGCGATCGCAACGTGGTGCTGCGTTTGGATTCAGATTACCTGTGCATCAACGCTCAGAACAACTGTCATCACAGCCGTAATTCGATTAAATAACACAGAGGTTTCATAGAAATGACAATAAGCCGCCATATTGGTGCTTCATATTGAGAGTTAGCTAGATCATGCCTAATACATCCGTAACAGCCGATTCCAGAGTCGGCTGTTGTTTTCTTGTGAAGCGAAAGCTTAATGGCAAAATTCATAGGGAATTTGGCATGCTTGCGGGATAACCCTTGTATGTGGCTTTAGCCGCTTGTGTCTGGTAAAGATGACCTCAAATGCACTACGAATTTTGCTTGTTGAAGATGACGAACTATTTCGCCTCGGTTTGTCTATGCGGTTGCAACAGGAACCGGGATTTGAAGTCGTCGCTGAGGCTGAAGACGGCGAGGCAGCTATAGAATTCGCTCTTCAACAGCCACTCCATATTGTGCTACTTGATGTAGGACTGCCGGGAATTGGTGGCATTGAGACTTGTGAACAACTTAAGCAGCAATGCCCAGAGCTACCCATTCTAGCTTTAACCTCTCGTTTCCAAAAACCTCTGATTGCTAAGTTAATTGAAATCGGTGTCAAAGGCTACTGCCTCAAGGGAATTAGGGCAGAACTTCTCATCCTAGCGATGCGTTCTGTAGCAGCGGGAGCTTCCTGGTGGGACGAAGCAGCAACCACAGAGATTCAATCTACTTTTGTGCAGAGCGCACAACCTACTTCTACCCCATCAGAGGCTGAAGAATTACCGGCGAATCCGCTCACGAGGCGCGAACAGGAAATTTTGGCAATGATTGCAGCCGGACGGAGCAATCAGGAGATTGCAGACCTTCTCTACATCGCCCCTGGTACGGTTAGAGTTCATGTCCATTCGATCTTGAAGAAGCTGGAGGTGCGCGATCGCACTCAAGCCGCGGTCTTAGCTATCCAAAAACAACTGATTTCTTCCGACTTGTTAACAGATTAACAGCTTATAAGTTACTGTACATCTGCACTCAAGCGGCAGTCTTAGCCATCCAAAAACAACTGATTTCTCCCGACTTGTTAACAGATTAACAGCTTATAAGTTGCTGTGCATCTAATTTGCATCATGCCAAAAGGCAAGAGTTATTATGTAAGTTAAATGTGCAACAATTCATTTATCCAGGCTCCTTAAAAATTTAACTGTTTATGGCTGGGCATAGTAATGTTTAATCGGCATCTATAATTCTCGATATAAATATTAAATAAATCAACTAAATAACAGTGGTATAGGAATCTATAACTTATCATATAAACTAAGTTATAAAATTAATAAGTATATCTTCTTGTTTTAGAAAAAACCCCTAGTATTAAATTTGTAAGCAAAATGTTTTAAGTAAGGAGAATTTTAATGGCTGATCAAATATCTCAATCTAGTGTAGATATTGCGGTTCACTGCGCCCATGAATGCGAACAGTGTGCCAATGAGTGTTTAGGCACGATGTCTGAATGTGCCCGATTGTGTATAGATTGCTCCCAAATGTGCTGGACTTGTGCTGCCTACATGGGTCGTGGCTCACGCTTTATCCCTCAAGTCCTTCGTGCCTGTATCGACATCTGCGAAGCTTGTGCAAGCGAATGTAAAAAGTACTCCGACAATCATTGCCAGAAGTGTGCGATCGCTTGTCGGCGTGCTGCTGAGGAATACCGAAAGATCGTTCTTTTTGCAGCTGTTGCTTAGAAAAAACTGAAGCGATCAGATCAGATATTGCCTGTGTCGCCTTTATGGAGCTGCAAGCACAGAGCAGTATCTGCCCCAAAATCTCTTTATTACACTTGATTGACCCCTAAATCTCGTAAAAGTTTTAACCATGAAACAGATAGATAATTGGCAAAAGTCTGTAGTAGTGCCTTCCTTACTTTTGCCAGCTTTAACTACTTTTGCCACTCCGTCTACTGCCGTTAGTACAGCGATGCTTTACAGCAGTTCGCCTTCTACCCTAGAAAGAACATCTTTTCAGAAGAGTGGTGTATATCAACTAGCACAAACCTCGAACATCTGCCGTGAAGTTGCAGCGAGGAGCGGTCTTTATGTTCGGGAACAACCAACAGTTTACCGCAGGGCGCTCGGAATAATACCTTATGGGCGGAATGTGACCGTTGCTGAGAATCCTGGCAGAAATATTATTGTTGGGAATCCTGGTGTTAAGTGGATGCCAATTTCAGCCCCCATGCAAGGTTATGTGTATGCAGGTTTTCTCTCATCTTGTCAGGAGTCTCCTCCTCCAAACAACTGCCGCGAAGTTTCTGCAAGGGGTAGTGTTTATGTTCGGCAAGACCCATCAATTAATAGCGATATTGTTGGAGTAGTACCCAATGGACGGAATGTCACCATTGAAAATCGTGGTGCAAATGGCTGGGTACCCATTTCAGTTCCCCTGCAAGGTTATGTATCTGCGGCTTATCTCACTTACTGTCCTTTACGAACGAGACGTATCTTAATTGACCTCTCTTTAAGGGGCAAACTTGTATGAAAAGAACACGTCCTAGCAACTTTTTGATACGTATTTTTGTATCAATTCTGGTACTCTTCTCTATCTTCGCGATTGGGGCAATAATCAATCACGTTTCTAAACAAGTCGGAGAAAGTAATCAACGGTTGGCAGAACCTGAACAGGATTTTGTGAATTAACTTAATGGTGACGGGACTTTGACGGTTCAGATCCGAGAGTTCTTCTTTTCTAGAGGGTTGGTAAAAAGAAAGTTAATTCCTGTGGAACCGTTATTATTCTAACGAGCTGACGATGATGCTTACACGGGTTTTGGAGAAGATAGTAAGGGTAATATTAACTACCTATATCATCCCATTTGTTCAAAAATTAGCGCTTTTCGGAAGTGACCCTGGTACGAAACCATCCCTTTTCAGTTGGGCTTAGCTGGATTTTGTGCTGTGCTTTTCCTGTCGGCGGGCATCACCTGGCTTGCAAGGTCTTTGAGTCGCTCTTTCTGTAAGCAGCGTTTTCAGGACGACAGACTGACTCGACTGGCTGCAAGCTCGCTATCGCTAACGCACTACTCATTGATTACGGCTGGCGTTTGTGCCGTTCCTAATGTATTGGAATCTTTTGGGATTTAAATTTTAACCAGCTTACGAGAAGGTAAAAAGAAGCTATGAGACAACGAGGATTTCTTAATAGAAAGCTAGTTTATTGGTTGCTGCTGGCAATTCTTTCCTTTTCTCTTTCGTTGTCCGGACTGCCCCTGCCCAGCTTGGCTCAAACTGGCTCAAGGCAGCTTCCCATTTTAGACAGTCAACCACAGCAAGTCACTGAACCAGAGAAGCCGGTGTCCCCATCTCCCACAGGACTAGGACTTAAGGAACCGCAGGAATTAGAAGCCTTCGTAGATAACTTCTTTAATAAGGAGATGTCGAAAACTCATGTCCCTGGTGCTGTGATCTCTGTGGTGAAAGATGGGAAGCTCTTTTTTGCCAAGGGTTACGGCTATGCCAACCTGGAGAAAAAGATACCCGTTGAGGCAGATAAAACCCTCTTTCGCGTTGCCTCTCTATCTAAACTATTCACAGCGACAGCAGCAATGCAGTTGTACGAGCGAGGACAACTCGACTTGAATGCTGATGTCAATCAGTACGTTGACTTTGAACTAGAGAACCCTTACTCAGAACCAGTCACAGCCGCCAGGATGATGATGCACACGGACGGGACTACTGTCCGACGTATCGGATTGGCAGCTCGCACTGAAGCTGAAATGCAGCCGCTGGGAGATTATCTGGCTGACCATATGCCACCCATTGTGTCGCCTCCCGGTGAACTCTACAGCTATTCCAGCCACAGCACTGCTTTGTTGGGCTATGTAGTGGAAAAGATTTCCGGTACACCCTTCGCTGAATATATTGACAAAAACATCCTTCAACCACTGGAGATGCGCCGCAGCACATTTCTCCAGCCACTGCCGCCTACGTTAGCTGATAACTTGGCGGTGGGCTATCAGCATCAAAGTGGCAACTTCAAACCCGTCCCGTTCCTATATCTCAATATTGCCCCAGCAGCGGCAATGAGTACGACGGCTACCGATATGGCTAACTTTATGATTGCCCACTTGCTACGCGATCGCTATGAAAACTCACGCATTCTCGAAGAAGATACGATGCGGCTGATGCACAAGACGCACTTCGCCCACCATCCCAAATTGCCAGGTACTGGCTACAGTTTTCGCGAACGTTTGGAAAACAACATTCGGATGATTGGACACCTGGGAAGTCTACGCGGGTATTCTAGCTCTCTCACCCTAATGCCTGACCAAAATATTGGCATCTTTATTGCCAGCAACAGCTTCAGTGGGATACATGGAAAACTACTGTCTCAATTGTTAGACCATTATTTTCCCGTTCCCGATAAACCTGTACTTTTAAAACCCCTTGCCCTTACCGATGAACAACTTGATCGCTTCACGGGCACCTACCGTGATATGGAGTATCCTCGCGCCACCTTCCTCAAGCCATCCGCAATGTTTAAGCATATTAATATCAAGAAGGGCGATAACGGAACTTTAGTCATTCAAACCCCTGGTCTGTTCTTTCTAAGTAATCCCCAGGACATAAAATTAATTCCTGTGGGGCCGCAGTTATTCCAGCGAGCGAATGATGATGCCTTAACTGCCTTTGGGGAAGCCATTGAGGATAAAGGTAGTAATCAGATCAAATTCGCATTTAACCCACTTTGGCCGAAGATAGGAGCCTACGAGCGAGTGCCCTGGTATGAAACGGCTTGGGTGCAGTTAGGAGTGCTGGGCTTTTGTGTGCTGGTTTTCCTGTCAGCTTTTTTCATCTGGCCAATACGTCCGCTGATTCGCCGTTTGCGAGGCAAGAATTTTCAGATTGAGCGGCAGCCGAGTCGAGCCTGGTTGTTAGCGGGTCTAGTCGGTACTCTGAATTTGGTCTTCATCATTGGTTTGCCTTTGTCACTCTGGGTGTACGGTGCATGGAAGCTGGCGTATGGAGTCCCAGTATTTGCGATCGCGTTCTTCTCTCTTCCCCTGATTACTACCGTCTTGACTTTGGGATTATCTGTCTTTACTGTTCTGGGTTGGAAAAACAAGTTGGGTTCAGCTGCTTCGCTAACGCACTATTCTCTAATTACGTTAGCTGCTCTAGCTTTTATTCCCTTCCTCCTCTACTGGAATCTATTGGGATTTCAGTTTTAGCTTGAGAACTACTCTAGTTTTGTAAGGATTCAGGTCATACCATAATTGCTAAAACCGTTGGTTAATAGGCGTTTCCACCGATTAGCTGCAAATTTATCTTCTCAATAAGAATTCGGAAAAGCCCGTTTTTTCGTACATTATTGCAAATCAAGTTCTTTACATACGATGAAGCCAAGCCTGAAAGTGGCTGTATGACTGGCGTTCAAATACCTGAATCCTTACATACTTTTTAACAGGTTAAGTGTTTAGATCTAAGACCAAATAATGTTTATTCAATATCTATATTAATAGATATATACGGTTGGCTAACTTGCTAAACGACAGTTAAGTGTAAGTTTATAACTTACTACTTAAAAACGACATAAATTTAAAATTATATCTTTTTTTCTTCTGGAGAAGTTCTATATTGAATTATTGAATGAAATAATTTTTGTGTAAAATCGAGGAAATTTGTAGCCAAATCCTGCCTAACAAAATGCTTTCAGCAAGTAACTTTGAAGTAATGCAGGATATGAAACCGCACATCAATACTAAATAGATAGTACTCTCTCAGATGAACAAAATTAAATACACATTATTAGGTTTGTTAGGAATCTTTTGCCTAATTCTCTTTTGGGGCTTGCTCGAACCGTACCTAATCGATACAGAAGAGGAAGTTGCAGAAATCCCTGGTCTTCCTGCTAGTTGGGAAGGGCAACGAGTCGCACTCATCGCTGATTGGCAAATAGGAATGTGGATGGACAACACCAGTACTATCCGCCGCATTGTGAAACAACTAATTGAGGAGCGTCCTGCAATCGTGCTTATTGCTGGTGACTTTATCCACGATCCGGGCAAAGACCCAAGCGAAGAGATTAACAAGGCAGTTGAAATTGTGCGATCGCTTCCCCTAGCAGGCATCCCCACCTATGCTGTCTTAGGCAATCATGACTATGCAATGAAAAACAAGCACGCACCACCGGACGAGAAATTGGCGGCGAAATTGCATGATGCGCTTGAATCAGTAGGCGTGCAAGTCCTCCAGAACGAGGCGGTTGCGATTGGCAAGACAGGGGGCAACACACCCCTATACCTAGTAGGCATCGGCGCACACTGGTCAAATAACGATAAACCAAAAGTCGCGCTAGCCCCAGTACCAGAAGGAACACCAAGGCTAGTGATGATGCACAACCCAGATTCCTTTGAAGCGTTACCTCCTAACACTGCACCTTTGGCTGTGGCAGGACACACGCACGGTGGGCAATTTCGCCTACCTTTCACCCCAGAATGGTCTTGGATGACTTTTACTAAGGAGGATGAAGTACACGCTGACGGCTGGATTAAAGGATATGGACAGCCAGGGAATCGTCTTTACGTGAACCGAGGAATCGGTTTTAGCATCATACCGATACGGCTCAACTGTCCACCAGAGGTGACTTTATTCACACTACAATCCTCTCTCTGATTGGGGAAGAAAATACTTAGAGCCTTAATTTAGCGTCGAACTTATCCAAGTTTTTTAAACGGAGGAGTAATGAATCCCAAAGACTCAGTAACAACAGCCTGGGGAAAAATTCAGGCAATGATTGACGGTCTGATACTCATGCTGCCAAATATCGTGTTGGCAATAATTGTCTTCGCGCTCTTTTATTTGGCAGCGAAAGGTATCAGGTCACTGGTCAGACGCCTTACCAGAAGGCATCGGCAGGCTCGGAATTTAGGGCTGGTACTCGGACGTTTATCTCAGGGAATTGTCATTTTAGTTGGTCTATTTGTCGCGTTATCCATTGTGATTCCGTCATTCAAGGCAGGAGATTTAGTTCAACTATTGGGCATCAGCGGTGTGGCAATTGGTTTTGCGTTCCGCGACATCCTTCAGAACTTTCTGGCGGGGATTTTGATTCTTTTGACTGAGCCGTTCCAAATCGATGACCAAATTGTCTTCAAAGACTTCGAGGGAACGGTTGAAAACATTCAAACACGCGCTACAACAATCAGAACTTATGATGGTCGCCGGATTGTTATTCCGAATGCTGAACTGTTTACTAATTCGGTGATGGTAAATACCGCTTTTGAAAACCGCCGACTAGAATACGATGTCGGGATTGGCTATGGCGATAATATCGACCAGGCGAAGGAGTTGATTTTGGAAGCGATCACTAGCGTCGATGATGTTTTGGAAGATCCTGCTCCCGATGCCCTTGTAGTGGAGCTGGCTGACAGTACTGTGAATATCCGCGCCCGTTGGTGGGTACAGCCGCCGCGACGTGCAGATGTTCTCGATAAGCAGGATCAAGTTCTCGCTGCCATTAAGAACAAACTCACTGCTAATGGCATCGA